>DATMYB010000491.1:0-3787 GCA_035561215.1 Syntrophomonas sp.
ACATCGCAGGAATTTCATATTTCTGTTCTGAATAAAAAATTAAAAAGCCTAAGCCTTTGGTAGCCCCCAGCATTTCCGCCGCTACCAAAATAATAGTGGCAGTTCCGGCACTGAGCCGTATGCCGGTGAGAATCGCCGGCAGGGCCGCAGGCAAGATGACTTTTCTAAATAAACCTACCACCGATATTCCCATGGATCGGGCAGCTTTGATCAATAAAGGATCAATGTTCTTTACCCCGCCGATGGTGCTGAGCAGCGTGGACCATATGGAACCCCAAAAAATTATAGTGACTTTTGAAGTTTCTCCGAGACCAAACAGCAGAATAAATACCGGGAACATCGCCAACACCGAAGTATTACGAAACACCTGGAGCAACGGGTCCAAATATTGCTCCAATCTGGAAAACCATCCCATCAAAATTCCCAAGGGAATCCCTACAGCAACTGCCAACAGGAAGCCGCTGCCCATGCGCTGTAGACTGATAGCCAAATGTACAAAAATTTCCCCGCTTAGCATCATTCCCAGCCAGGAGGCAAAAACCGCCGAAAAAGCAGGCAGTATAAAGGAATCTACCCAACCCAGTCTGGGGAACAATTCCCAAAGTGCAATAAAAGCAATAATAACGATGGACTTGCTGAACAGGTTTCTCAGCTTATCAAGCAAATAAAACACATCCTTTGTAAATCGCGGACAAAGTATAACAGGCATTAAAAAGGCATAATAAATTTGCTCATAAAATCCTCCAGCAAGGTAATGCCTCCGCCATATCCGGCATAAGTATCGTTAACCACCAAACGCTCATAAGCAGGATAGGTAACGCTTACCTGAATCTGCCCTTGCTCCTGGGCCCGGAAACGCTCCTGGGAACTTGCCAGCAGGACTCTGAAATAAACACTTTTCAGGTGATTGCGTATATGATAGGAATCCACCTCAAATACCACCGGGGGATTGAGGCCGGCCCCCAAATTTTTCAGCCGGTCCCGTATCACGGTGCGTACCTCCGGTAAAGGATCATCATTAATAATCACCAAAGTGGGAGTAAATCCAGCTTCATTGGCCAAAAACCGGGTAATACCCACGGCCGTCGCCGAACCGGCAACGATGGCAAAGGGCAGGGCTGTGGCGAACTGGGCGCAAACATCTCCTGCAATATCCAGTTCCTGATAAGCTTTCTGTTCTTTCCCGGCAATCACTTTTTCTATCTTTCGCCGCGAAAGCTTAAGCGCTTTCCCCACCGCTGTCAGGAATTCGCTGGAATCCCTAGGGCCTACCGGAAGGTTGGGGAAGCTGATATAAGGAATACCATACTTTTCTTCCAAAAGACGTGCCGGCTTCAAGCCTACCCAGGAAGAAACCACAATGGTAAGCTCCGCGGAAGAAAGCCTTTTGATCCCTTCTATGCCGCTGAAATCCCCCATCACCTGATTAGGCTCCAGTCCTATTTCCCGCAAAAGATCGGCGATTTTCTCAAGATTTCCGCGCCAGAAAATATCCTGATAAGGCACAAATCCGAAGATATTCACCCGTCCTTTAATGAGGGGCTGTTTTTCAGTTAGCTGCTCAATCAACGACTCCAAAGTCGCTTCATAGCCTAAATAAGTATTTCCTGCAAAACCGCTGGAATTCACATAAAGCACAGGCGTTTTTTCTTCGGCAAATTCCCGCACCACGGCTTTCACATCATCTCCGATCATGCCTGCTGTGCACCCATTCGCGACCACATAAGCATCACCGTCAATCAAGTCTATAGTGGCACGAATTTGTTTTCTCAAACGATCCTCGCCGCCAAATACCACTTCTCTCTCCGTCAAATTGGTGGACGGCGTATTCATGCCGTTCACATAACCGATCCCCTGATTGCCGCCTCCGGTTCGGAAAGAAAGCAACTGATTGCCGCCGCAGCCTGAACCAGCATGAACGATAGGAATTACCCGCTCGATATTGACCAGAACCGCCAGCGCTCCGCCCAGTGCACAAGTATATTTGGGGGATTCAAGGCATTTTTGATCATTTTCTTTTTCCAATGCTCCGTCATTTTCTGCCAGTGATAAATTTGACAATTGCTTTACCCCCTTCTACACACTTGGTTCATTCGCGTAAGCTAGTACGTCAGTTTGTTCATACCACCACTGCTTATAAGGATTAGGTCGTTTCACATGCAACGTCTTGTTCAGAGACGGATTATTTAAAGCCCGCTGGATAATGTATCCGTAATTTAAAACTCCCCGAAAAGCAAACTGATTGGACTGAAGTGAAAAATCGGAACGGTAAGAATGGTTTCTTACATGACTGCCATCCCTCTTGTACAAGCCCATAAACGGGCACCCGGTATAAAGGTCAGGTTTAAGCCGATTAAGCAAATGGCTTTGCTCAAACGGCTGTACATCTGAAGCGTGCACTTCGAAATCCCCCACCTGGTCATAAACTTTTTTTAATTCTTCAATAATAAAAGGGTCAAGCTCCAAGGTGTTGACAGCCGCAATATCCATTCCCAATTCAGCCGCAAACTTAGGAATAAAGACCGCCCTTGCCTGCCCTGCCGATACAAAAATGCTGGCACTTTTCCCTTGAAAAGATGCCTTAAATTCCTCCAGCTTGGGAAGAACAAAATCCAATTCTTCCTCAATCAGCGCTTCTACTTCTTTTTCTTTACCGGTATATTTAGCTATATTCCTTAACCAAACCTTGGAATTTTCAATGCCTAAAGGAGCCGGTTCCCTGAAAAACGGCACCTCGAATTTTTCAGACAACGCACTTTGCAGATAGAATCCGTAAGATGGGCAAGTAGGAGCCGTCACGGCGGCTTCGGAAATCTCCGCCAACTCCTCTGTGCTGGCAAAATCGGGAATAAAACGCGGACGCAGACCGACCCTGTTCAGCAATCTGGTAAGTTCAACCCGGTCCGCCCAGGTCACACTAAACGGAGCAATAATATTCACCAGATCCTTTTATTTTCGGACCGGTTTTTTCACCAGATACTTGACGACGGCATGTGCCGTAGCATCAAAAGCCGTCTGCGATATTTGGGAGCGAAAGCCTTCGCAGTGAATCGGAATTAACCTTGCCTCAAGGTTAGGTTGAATGGAATCTACAATGCCTTCAATATCATCCCCCATGACTCCGGAAGCGCAAGAAGTAGCAATAACGATAGATTTGGGATCATACCTCCTGACCGCTTCTTCAATGGCCTGCCTTAATTTCTTTTCCCCGCCGAAAATAATATCCTGCTCCGTTAAATTACTGCTCAGAATATTCAATTCAAAATCAGGTCTTTGCAAAGCCGGGGGGACATTATGATAAACCTCCCGGTAACCGTAAGAACCTTGGGCGCAGCCTACCGGACCATGTACAATGAGTACGGAGTCGCGAATCGTCATAATACGGTTAACCGTTTGGGTTAAAAGGCACTGGGAAGTCTGCTCAAAATTTCTGCTGCGCCATGCCAAATTTCCACCATTCTTGGTTTCGTCCAGAAGTTCACATAGTTTTCCGGTATAGGCTTTAATACTGCCTAAGCGGTCTTCTCTTTTAGGACTGGTATCAGCTTCCAAATCAATGTTTCTTAATTTCTGATTTTCCATGTCAATCAAACACTCCTTTACTTTTGCTCCCGACGCAGCTTTATATCAGCCGCAACATCTCTTACTTCCCCGGTTTCCAAAGCCAGAAGGTGATCCGTCTACTTGGCCGCCCAATCCCTCAACGCTAAGTCTCCAACGGCGAGGGGCGCTTTGCTGTTTTTTTCATCTTCTTTGCCACTTTTTACCCCCTTCTCTCAGTTGAAAC
>DATMYB010000492.1:0-2352 GCA_035561215.1 Syntrophomonas sp.
CGACATGATTAAATCAGGTTTTTGCAGGGGGATCTTATTTAAATTCATAAGAAAGGATATCGTGGAAGTGATTCAACTCCAACCTGAAAATAACCACTGTAATTGCAAGCTCACCGTCTATGCCTGTCAACCTGACGAAGCTTTACTGTTCCGGCGTTATGCCCGGCCATACGGACTGGAACTGTCTTTGTATGAACAGCCTGTTTCAGCAGAAAACGCAAATTTAGCTGCCGGAAGCCGTTGCATCAGTATCTGCCATACCGTACCCGTAACGGCTTGCATTCTGGATAAACTCCGTGATGTGGGAGTACGTCATATTTCAACCCGGAGTATCGGCTGCGATCATATTGATATACATTACGCCAATAAAATCGGCATATCCGTAAGCAATGTGAGGTATTCGCCGGATGGGGTAGCAGACTACACCCTGATGCTTATATTAATGGCGACTCGCCGCGTGACCTACGTTTTGCAGCATGATATCCCCTATTCCGGGCATCGGGGCCGGCCCGGTCATGATCTCAGCGGCCTCACCGTGGGGGTGGCCGGGACGGGACGCATAGGCCAGGCTGTTATTCATCGTCTGCGGGGATTTGGCTGCCGGATACTTGCTTATGACATTTGTCAAGATAGTACGCTCATGCCTTATTTAAATTATGTGGATCGGGATACGCTATTGTCTCAAAGCGATATTCTCACCTTGCATATGCCGGCCACCGACGCTACCTATCACTGGATCGACCGCTGCAGTTTGGCTGCTATGAAACGTGGTTCTCTGTTGATCAATACTGCCCGTGGTTCCCTGGTAGATGCTTATGCCCTGATCGAAACCCTCGAAAGGGGGGAATTGGGTGGGGCAGCACTGGATGTGTTAGAAGGAGAAACCGATATTCAAAACTGTGAACAAAAAAGGGGGGTATTCCGGTCAGGCGTGCTGACACGCCTCCGGGAGATGCCGAACGTTATTTTGACGCCGCATACAGCCTTTTATACCGAGCATGCGGTCGAAGAAATGGTTGAAAACTCAATTAAAAACTGTTGGCGGTACGAAAATCAAATTTTATCAGTTCAAAGCTTATGCCAATGCGAGGAACAGGAACGGTTTTCTTGCTTTGATAGGCAAAGACATAATCGATATAAAGGAGGTTTATAGGATGAAAAAGCTTAATGTCGCGGTTCTGTTCGGCGGGTGTTCCGAGGAGTACGGAATCTCTCTAAAGTCGGCCCATACTGTTTTGACCAATATGGACAGAAATAAATACGATCCGGTCATGGTTGGCATCACACCGGAGGGTGAATGGCTCAAATATGACGGCCCGGTCGAGTGCATATTGAGCGATACCTGGAAGAGCAGTGAATACTGCACACCCGCAATCATTTCCCCAAATCGCATGACAAAGGGGCTGGTGGTATTTTACGGAAAGCAGATTGCAATTATGCCCCTGGATGTTGTGTTTCCGATGCTGCATGGAAAACATGGGGAGGACGGAGCTATACAGGGGCTTTTGGAACTGGCCGGGATTCCGTATGTCGGATGCGGTGTTGAGAGCTCCGTGCTGTGCATGGACAAAGAACTGGCGTATCGCATCGTACGAACTGCAGGGGTTAAGACCCCGCGTTTCAATGTGCTGGTCAATCCTTCAGCAATTGAAATAGCCGGAGCAGATAAAGGGCTTGTTTACCCATTGTTTGTCAAGCCGGCCCGTTCGGGATCATCGTTCGGGGTTACGAAAGTGCTCCAGCCTGACGAACTGACCGCTGCTGTGGGGGAAGCCGGAAAATTTGATGGGAAAGTTCTGATTGAGGAAGGCATCGAAGGAGCCGAGACAGGCTGCGCGGTTTTGGGAAATGGTGATGAATTAGCGGTAGGCGAAGTTGACGAAATCGAATTGTCCCACGGTTTTTTCAGAATACATCAGGAGTCACAGCCGGAGGTGAGCTCCGTCAATTCAACCATCCATGTGCCGGCCCGTTTTTCTCCAGAGATCCGGCAAACCCTTCAGCAGACTGCCCAGGTTATCTATCGTGCCTTAGGCTGTTCAGGACTTGCCCGGGTGGACATGTTCATAACGGCCGATCAACAGATTTACTTTAATGAGGTCAATACCATGCCCGGGTTCACTTCATACAGCCGGTATCCGCGCATGATGGCGGCTGCAGGCCGAAGTGTCGCCCAGGTCATCGACCAGGTTATTCAGTTGGCAGTACCAAACTAGTAGTCTGTGTCACCTAAAACTTTGCTTCCCGCCGGCCAAATTTTCGCAGGACTTCGTTGTCGTCAATCGCAATACGTCCAGTATTGCTCAATCCTCCGCCTTGCCCTGCAAAAATTTATCTCGGCGGATAAAATAA
>DATMYB010000493.1:0-3184 GCA_035561215.1 Syntrophomonas sp.
CATTTAGCTAATTATTTGCCAAAATAACCAGGCCCGGATCTGATATGTTAAAAAATACTTCTTTATGCTTGATATTCCTTTAGGTAAATCATGCCAACCGGTGAGGACGTTGATATCATAGGGGCACAGGGTACGTTAATACCACGGAGGTCAAATGAGTAAACAGGTTGGCATAAACATATTTCACAGGTGATTTCACTGCAAAAATTTATAATTCGTTAATTGAATGTATAAACATTCCGCCGCCAGACTCCGCAAGGGGAAACATCAGGCGTTTCCCTTTGCTGTACCAGGTGCTCCTTCATGTTTATGCATTCAATATGATTAAATCAGGTTTTGGGCGGTGGAATCACATGTTATTAAAATAAGTAATTTGGTTTAAGTTAAGGTAGAATAAAGATATCGTAACGGTATTGTAAACCGATAAAAAACATCGTACAGGGACAGGAGGAATTATATTGGACAAGATTGAGGTTAAATTCAAAAAGCTGGTGTCCTGGGCCAAATTGCCGGAATACGAAACCCGTGGAGCGGTGGGGTGCGATTTGGCCATTGCCATTCAGGAGGAAATCGTGCTTTATCCCAATGAAGTCAGAAGCTTGCCCACCGGCTTTGCCATGATGATCCCTCAGGGGTATGAAGCCCAGATACGCAGCCGCGCCGGCATGGCAGGCAAGGGTATTATCGTGGCCAACGCGCCGGGAACGATTGACAGCGAACATGTAGGCGAAGTGAAGGTGCTGCTGCTGAATGTTACTGACAAACCGGTGCGGGTATTGCCGGGTCAAAAGGTGGCGCAGATGGTTTTTGCCCCGGTGGTGCAGGCCGGTTTTTCGGAAGTTTCCTGATGGATTGCTAAAAGGTACTGAAAGGGCAGCCGCTCCTCCCGCGTAATGTTTTTATAAACAATCGGAGGAGTGGGTGATGATGGGGAAAAGAAATAAAATTATTTTGCTGGCCGCGGTGCTGGTTTTTATTGCAGGTGTGACGGTAAGCGCAGCCTTTTATGCCAATGACGGCAAAGTGCTGGCTGAATCTCAGACGGAAGAAGATTTGCCGCTGGTGGGTTCGGTGGAAAACCTGCGCAGTTTGCTGGACACGTACGCCCAGAATAATCTGCGCGTCGTGTACAAAGGAATAAGCGAAGCAGCGGTTGATCAAAGCGCTCTCGTCAATGAGAGCAATACCGGAATGCAGGCGGCATCCACCGCCAGTGCGGATTACTCGTCCACCAATATCCAGGTGGAAGGGGTGGATGAAGGGGACCAGGTCAAAACCGACGGGCAATATATTTATCAAATAAATAAGAATCGGGTGCAAATCATCAAGGCGGCGCCGGCGGATAAAATGCAGCTGGTCAATACGATCAAATTTAGCGATGATAATTTCATTCCGGCAGAGCTGTATATCGAAGGAAATTACATGATCGTGGTAGGCGATACTTATTTCCCACAATCCGCTCCGTTACAGGAAGAAGTCAACACCAATAAGAGAGGGTCTTACTATCGTGATACCTCTTTATGCCGGGCGGTGGTCTATGATATTAAAGACAAGGAAAAAATAACCCAGGTTCGGCGTTTGGTTTTGGAGGGCGATTATTTATCTTCCCGTCTGACCGACTCGAAGTTCTATCTGCTCAGCAATTGCTATGTAAATAATTACGCCATCCAGAACGATACCGATTTGACTCCCCTCTGCAAGGATACCGTTAAAGCCGACCGCTACGAAGCCCAGGATATAAAAACCATTCGTTATTTTCCCGGCTGCATTACCCCTAATTATCTGGTGACCGGTTCTATTGATCTGAAGCAAATGGATGATCCGGCCGAGATAAAAACGTATCTGGGCGGCGGAGAAAATATCTATGCTTCCGCTCAAAACCTGTATGTGGCTATCAGCCAGTATGAAAATGATGACATAATGCGTCCCATGCAAACCGACGCCGCTGTATCTTCCTCATCCGGCACGAAAATCTTCAAATTCAATCTGCAAGGGGCAAAATTGAGATATCAAGGCGAAGGTCAGGTACCGGGAACCATTCTTAATCAATTTTCCATGGACGAATATGGGGATCATTTCCGTATTGCCACCACTTCCGGGGAAATCTGGCGCAATGACCAAAATACCTCACAAAATAATGTGTATATTCTCGATAAAGAGTTGCAGTTGACCGGTAAATTGGAAAACATTGCTCCCGGAGAAAAAATATACTCTACCCGTTTTATGGGCGACCGGGCCTATATGGTGACCTTCAAAAAAGTTGACCCCTTTTTCGTATTGGATCTGACTGATCCTGCCCAGCCCCAAATTCTCGGCAAACTGAAAATACCCGGCTATAGCGATTATCTGCATCCCTACGACGAAAATCATATTATTGGTTTTGGCAAAGATACGGCGGAACAATCCGGGGATGATAGCCGGGCTTATTATCAAGGCATGAAAATCGCTATTTTTGATGTTACTGACGTCAGCTCGCCGGTAGAGATGAGCAAAGTAATTATCGGCGACCGGGGGACCGATTCGGAATTATTGAATAACCATAAGGCGCTGCTGTTTTCGCGGGAAAAAAATTTACTGGCGTTCCCGGTGACGGAAATGACCGTCAGTCAAGAGGAGCGTCAAAGTTCCGGCAATGATATAACTGAGTACGGCAGTTTCTCTTTCCAGGGAGCTTATGTTTATAAAATCGATTTACAGCAAGGTTTGCAGTTGAAGGGCAGAATCACCCATTTGGACAGCGGCGATTATTTGAAATCAGGCAGCTATTGGGGAGATAACGATAAAAACATCAGCCGTATTCTGTACATCGGCGATACTTTATACACCTTGTCCCCGGCTATGATCAAATCGAATCAAATCGATTCGCTGCAGGAGAAACAAACCCTGTTGCTGCAATAAGGCAAATAATTCGTGTTGAATGTATAAACATGGAGGAGCACTTGACGCTGAGTCTGGCCACGGAATGTTTGTACATTCAACTAACCAATTATGATTCATGGCAAAAATCCAACAAAAAGAACGTCCCTTTGTTGGATTATAAAAAATCGGGCTCACGTTTAGTGAGCCCGAGGGGCGGAAAAAGGGGCCTAATCTTGGGGTCCGCCTTCCCAATTTTTTCTGATCTTGCGCAGTGCGTAACCGCCCAAAACCAAACCGTTGATAAATGCCATGGGTACCATTAGAT
>DATMYB010000494.1:0-6298 GCA_035561215.1 Syntrophomonas sp.
CCTCTATATATAATCGCCGTTTTGTGGATGATCGACTGCCGGTAGATATTATCAAAGCCACCATCGCACAACAGCCGTTATCTGTCGTATTTATAGACGTAGATAACATGAAAACCATTAACGATACATATGGCCATATATCGGGAGATCTTGCTTTAAAACATGTGGCAAACGCCATACAGAACTGCATACGGGCTGATATGGATTGGACCGCCAGATATGGCGGAGACGAATTTATCGTCTGCCTAAACAACATTGGCGCTGACGAGGCCTCTCACATTGCGGAAAGAATCCGCAAAAATATTATGTCTATAAAGCTACCTGTTCAAAATAGGAGCATAAAAATTTCCGCCTCATTGGGGATACAGACCATGTTGTGGTCAGAGCTTACGGCCGAAGAAATAATCCGCATGGCTGATGAAAAAATGTATGAAGAAAAAAGAAAGCGGCAAAAAGCGCATGAATAACAGTGCTGTCAGCGCAATCGCGAACACGGCGCTGCTGTCGGCCAGAAGACGGGAAGTCAAAAGTATAAATGCGGAAAGATTGAGTAGGGTGATACTGCAACATCACCCTACTCACGTTTTTCTCTAACAATTCTCTGCCAATGGGCAGGGAGTGAATCATATTCCATAAATGCAGTTGACGTTACCAAATGAGGCCGGAGTTTCTACCATTCCGGCGGCAGATTTTTCAGTTGTCTCAGGTAATAAACCGGACCGTCCAGACAAATAAACTGACTGCCGATATTGCATCTGCCGCATTTGCCGATACCGCATTTCATCCGCATTTCCAAGGTGGTTATGACTTGATCGTCGTTGTATCCCATCTTCTCCAGAGACTGAAGTACGAATTTAATCATAACCGGCGGGCCGCAAACAACGGCGATGGCATGGTCGGGCCTGGGATTCAGTTCCTCCAGAAAAGCCGGTACAAACCCAACGTGGCCTTCCCAGCCCGGTTCAGCGTTATCAATGGTAACAAACACTTCAGTATTTGGCTCTTGCGGCCAGGTTTCAAAAAGTTCCTCTTTGAAGCATAGATCAGCCTGACTGCGGCTGCCGTATAATATCGTAATTTTGCCAAAATGCTCACGATTTTTGAAACAGTATTTTATAAAAGACCTTAATGGCGCCAAACCTATGCCGCCGGCGATAAAGACCATATCCTTGCCTTTGCACTCCTCCACCGGAAAGCCGTTGCCATAAGGACCTCGCAGGCCGATTTTTTGACCGATTTCCATCTGATGCAGTTCTTCAGTCACAAGGCCAACTCGCTTGACGGCATATTCCTGGTATTCTTGATCTTCCTGCCAGGTACAGGATATCATCGATTCACCGGCAGGCAGCGATATCATGGAGCATTGGCCCGGTTTTATATGATAAGGCAGGCCCTCGCCGCTACTGTTTTTAACCAGGAAACTCTTTATATCCGGGGTACGTTCGATGATATCCACGACTTCGACCACATGGGGCACCAAGGGGTTGTTATCGTCGTGATATTTATTATCTTCATTACTCAACGATTTCTGCCTCCTTTACGGCGTCGATAATTTTTACGATGTTGATCCCGTTGGGGCAGACAATCATGCATCTTCCGCAGCCGGTACATAAAGGGGTACCGTACCTTTCGGTAAAGAACTGAAGTTTATGCAGGAAACGGTTGCGGAAACGTTCCTTGACTAAACCCCGAGGATTGCCGCCGCCCGCTTCGCGTGAATATTCCTCATACATGCAGGAGTCCCAGGCACGGAAACGATAGCCTTCATCGCCCCGCATTTTAACCTGGATGTCGAAGCAGTAACAGGAAGGACATAGGTAAGTACACATGCCGCATGCCGAACAGGGCTCTGAAATTTTATCCCAGAGAGGATGTTCGAACATCTTTGTCAGTTTTTCCGCGACTCCATGGTAGTCGACATGTTGATCAAAGGATTTTGATTCCGGCACCCGCACCTCTTTTTCTTCCAACCAATCAGCTATTTGGGCGGTTACCGCCTCACCCTTTTCACTTTTGGCTTCCCAAACATATTCATCACCGGCATCTCGAATGATGACATCGGCGCCGATTGGATCTGTCGGGTTTACTTCCATGGCATTACAGAAACAGTTGGGTCCGGGACTATAACACGAATGTGCAACAATCGTATTGCCGGTACGGCGTGCCTTGTAGAAACTGTCTTCGTAACCGCGGGTCAGGAAAACCTCATCCATGGCTAAAATCCCTTTAACGTCACAAGCCCGGGCACCAAATATCAGCGAGGAACGATCTGTTTCAGCAGCACTGTCGAGGCTGATTTCTACGCCATTGGTTTTTATGCCGTACATTTTGGAACTCTGTGGAAACACCACATTTTTAGGAGGCTGATAAACGTTCAGAACATCAAGCATTATTTCATCTTGGTCTTTATCATAACCGAGCCAATTATAGTAACCGCTCTGCCTGCTTTTTTGCATCGGTACAAATACGTCGGCTGATTCGCTTAATTTATTAAAGGCTGCTTCCAGTTTAGCTTTTTTAATTACCTTCACAACGGTCCCCCCTATAAAAAGTTGTCCGGGTCTTTTTCATCGTAATTGCTCAAGACCGGTTTGGCGCCTTCGACGTATTGCATTCCTGCTTCATAAGGTCCAAAGCTGTTGTTTACATCTTTGATCAGTTTTTGATTGATCAGCATTAAGGGGATGTTGACCGGGCAAACCCGCTCACACTCGCCGCATTCGATACACCGTCCGACCATGTGGGAAGCCCTTACCATGTGAAACATCATGTTGTCGACAGCGTTTATCTCCCGGCTAACCCATTGGGGTTTCATCTCATCGAAGATGCAAACCCGGCAATTGCAGGCCACGCACACCTGACGGCAAGCGTAACAGCGAATGCAGGCGGACAAGGTATTTTCAAAAAAATGATAACGCTGGTCCACATCCATTTCTTCTATCGCTTTGACGTTGGCAAAACGTTCGCCCTGTAATTTGGGCGTCTGCTCGGCGCCAATAAGCTCATCATAAATAACCGGATTGGGTTGAAGGCAATGCAGACATTTTGCAGCCGGACCTTCCGCTTCCATCATTTTGTTAAAGCCGGATTGATTGCGGGCGGAGGCCAGAGGATCTTTCATACCGGGACAGGCTACGCCGACGATATACAAACGTTCTCTTTTGATCTGCAGGTCTTCCAGCAGTCTGACGACGCCACGGGAATCACAGCCTTTGACGACCAGGCCGATTTTATTATCTTCATCTTTGAATTTCAGCAGGGTATTGGCCAAATTATGAATGCAATATTCATTAAAAACAATTTTCTTTACCTCTTCTGCGTTTCTTACCAAAAAAGGTTTTACTTGAAATCCTTCACGATCTGTTTCCCAGGCTATAAAAACGTCTGCCTTGCCTTCAGTAAGCAGGCGGGCTGCAATTGCCTGTATTTTTTCGGTGGTTTCGTTCATTGCGCATCCCTCAGCTTTCTATTGGGGCCCAGCCGCTTTATATCGTCCACCAGTTTGATCATAACTTCCTGAAATTTATTGGCTTCCGATCCTGATATCCATGAAGTTTGAAAACGTTCCGGTTCAATCCCCATATATTGCATTAGATTTTTCATAACTGTTTGCCGGCGACGGTTGTAATAATTGCCGGTACCGTAATGACAATCTCCCGGATGGCAACCGGACAGCAGCACTCCGTCAGCCCCTTGATTAAAGGCACGCATTACCCAAATGGGGTCAAACCGTCCTGAGCACGGCGTGCGAATGATGCGTACATCCGGCGGATATTCATAATGATTGAAGCCGGCCATGTCAGCACCGGCATAGGTACACCAGTTGCAGGTAAAAACAATGATTTTGGGGCGCCATTCTGTATTCGTATCTATCGACATAGAGCATCCACCTCCGCAGCAATTTGTTCATCGTTAAACCCTTTAAGGTTTAGAGCTTTGGTACGACAGGCCGGCACACACGCACCGCAGCCCTGACATAACGCTTCGTTAACCTGAGCCACACTGCGCGTCAAGGTCCTGCCATGGACACGATCAATGTCATGCAATGATAAGGCCCCGTAGGGACAGATCGGTACGCAGAATCCGCAGCCGGAACAACGGCTCGGAGTTACTTCCGATATCATCGGTTCGGTATTAAGTACATCGTTTGACAAGAGGGCGCCGACTTTGGCGGCGGTAGCGCTGGCTTGAGCCACCGAATCCGGAATATCTTTGGGCCCTTGACAGGTACCGGCCAGAAATACCCCCGCGGTAAAAGTCTCCACCGGCTGCAGCTTGGGGTGGGCTTCCTGGAAGAAGCCGTCCTTGTCGTCGGAGAATCCCACCGTACGGGCCAGCGTTTCATGTCCAGCAGCAGGCACCATGGCGGTTGCCAGCACCACCATATCCACCTCAACTTCCAGCGCTCTGCCCAGCAGCGTATCTTCTGTTTTCAATACGAGTGCATCACCCCGCGGATAAATTTTACTGACCCGGCCGCGGATATATTTGGCGCCGGCATCAAGGGAACGCTGGTAGAATTCTTCATAATTTTTCCCGGCGGTACGAACATCCATATAAAAAACATAAGCTTCACTGTTCTCGATTTTTGTTTTGGCCTGATAGGCGTGCTTGGCCGTATACATACAACATGCCCGGGAACAGTAACTTTTGCCTTTGGTATCATCTCGGGAACCGACACATTTTATAAAGGCGATACGTTTGGGTTCCTTACCGTCAGAAGGCCGCTGTATATGCCCTCCCGTAGGTCCGCCTGCATTGACCAGCCGTTCATAATGCAGTGAACTGATAACGTCCGGATACTTACCGTAGCCATACTCCCCGTAAGCTTGTTCCCATTCAAACAGGTCATAGCCGGTAGCCATGACGATAGCGCCTACATCCATTTCGATGTACTCGTCCTGGTCCTGATAACGGATAGACTCGGTGGGACAAACCTTGGCGCAGATACCGCACTTGTCTTTCGTCAATTTAAGGCAGTTTTCAGCATCGATCCGAGGTTTGCTCGGCACTGCCTGGGGAAATTCTTTATAAATCGCGGTGCGATTGCTCATACCCAGGTCAAATTCATTGGGAATTTTTTTGCTGGGGCACTTTTCAAGACAGGTGCCGCAGCCGGTACAAAGCTCCCAATCGACATATTTGGCTTTCTTCTTGATGGTTACATGAAAATTGCCCACATAGCCGGTGACTTTCACTACTTCTGCATACGTGATGGTTTCAATATTGGGATGCTGGGCGACCGCTACCATTTTGGGCGCGCAGATGCAGGCGGAGCAGTCCATGGTGGGAAAAGTCTTATCGAGTTGGGCCATTTTTCCCCCAATGGACATGGCGCGTTCCACTAAAACGACCGGATATTTATTGTCCGCGATATCCAGCGCCGCTTGCATGCCGGCAATACCGCCGCCAATTACCAGCGCCCGCCTGGTTACCGGAATGGTTGAACTGCTCAGGGGCTGATTGCGTAAAACTTTGGCAACTCCTGCCCGCACCAGATCGATCGCCTTTTGCGTGGCCGCTTCCATGTCATGGTGTACCCAGGATACCTGTTCCCGCAAATTTACCTGTTCAAACATATATCCATTGAGTCCGCCTTCTTCAACCGCTTTCCGGAATACTTTTTCATGCATCCGCGGGGAACAGGAGGCGACTACAATTTGCTCCAACTGATATTCTTTAATAGCCTGTTTTATCGTATCCTGGCCTGAATCTGAACAAGTGTATTTATTATTTGCAGCATACACGACTCCCGGCATATTTCGCGCTGCTTCGGTGACTTGAACGGTGTTTACGGTAGCCGCAATATTGGCTCCGCAATCGCAAACGAAAACACCCACCCGTTTTTTCATAGTACGGTTCTCCCTTCAAAGATTGTTCTATACACGCCAAGCTTTGACGGTTAGCAGTATCGCATAAACGTCTTGAAATGTTCTATTATTTAAAAGGAAAAATTGATTTTGCATGGTGCGACTCAAGCTATGAAAATTAAAGCCTTTGATTATACCGGGCAAAAGGGGACAGACTGCCAGCAGTCTGTTGGAGGTGAGGAAATTGATGGATATGCATGATAAACACTATCCAAGCCTTAAAAAATCAGAAGATGATAAAGTGCTTTCCTCGTATTGTAGCCAACCAATTCTGCCAGGGCATAATAAATCCAAATGAACCGACGGTCCACTTTTTTTCATTCACCTGCTAAGGCTTGTAGTTTTTTGAACCACTGAGCTTGACAGCACTTTTATCACCTCCATTCATGAATTTGTTATCGGCAATGGTATTTAAAATCATGCTATAA
>DATMYB010000495.1:0-2630 GCA_035561215.1 Syntrophomonas sp.
AGTAACCATTGAAGGAGGGTTTGATTACAACTTTCCTAAAATGGCAAAGGTGAAACAAATATTTCCAAACCCCGTACTGGGAAATGTAGAACAAACGATTCACGATAACATCAAACCTTTCCTTAAAGATTGCAGGGGTAAGCATATTGCCATCACAGCCGGCAGCAGAGGGATCAATGGTATTTTAGGAATTTTACATAGCGTAATCAATGAACTTAAGTCTGTAGAGGCCAAACCTTTTATTGTTGCGGCTATGGGCAGTCACGGCGGCGCTACAGAGGCGGGTCAGCGCGAGCTGTTGGAATGCTACGGCTTGACGGAGGAGAACTTGGGTGTTCCTGTTGTTTATTCAATGGACGCGGATTACATAGGACAAACATTATCCGGAGTGAAGGTATATTGTCAGCACGACGCACTGAATGCCGACGGAATTATTGTTATCAATAAAATAAAACCCCATGCGGATTTTAAAGGACCTATCGAAAGCGGATTATGCAAGATGATGGTTGTAGGTCTGGGTAAACACAAGGGGGCCTCCGAGATACATTCCTATGGTTTTGATCGCATGAGCGAGTTGCTGCCTCAGACTGCGGAGGTGTTTCTGGAAAAAGCGCCGGTACAGTTTGGTATAGGTATCCTTGAAAATGCGTATGACCAACTGATGGATCTCCCGTTTGTAAATGCTTCAGAAATTTTAACGAAAGAGCCGGAACTTCTGTATAGGTCAAAGCAAAATATTGCTAAAATTCAACTTTCAAAGGTAGATGTAATGATCATAGAGCAAATCGGAAAGGACATTAGCGGGGAGGGAATGGATCCTAATGTAACCGGCCGGCCGGGATCTTTCTTACAGGAGGGCTTTGACGCCCCTTCGATCAAGCAGATTGTTGTGCTTGGGGTCACACCGGCTTCCCACGGAAACGGCGTCGGAATCGGTATGGCGGATATCAGCACTGTAAAGTGTATGAGACAGTTGGATTTGGGGCTGATTTATACAAATGCAATAACATCTACATTATTGGGCCCGGCTAAACTGCCGGTGATCTTTAACAATGATAAGGAAGCGATCAGCGCTGCGGTTCGCCTGTGTCATAGAGTAAAAATGCAGGATGCCCGTATTGTGCGTATCAAGAGCACCTTACACCTGGATGAGATCTATGTGTCCGAAGCATATGCTGATGAAATCTCAATTTCGCCAAGCTTAAAACAGATGACAGATTTTCAAAATATTTTATTTAACGAGAGCGGCGATATTATCTGAATATTATGGAGGTAGTTATGGAACAGAGGGTAATTGAGTGTCAGAAGGTAATGCGTGAAAGGCGGATCAACGCGGTGGTCGTGCGTCTTTCGGAAAACATTGTGCTGTTGAGTCAGTATTGGCCTCGCAATGGATTTTCTTTCGTTTTTATTCCTGAAGAAGGAGAAGCCACTTTGATCTGCCCGGAAGCTGATTATCCCGACGCTGTCGGTGGTACGATGCAAAAAATAAGAACGTTCAAATGGGTGAAAATTACAGATGGTAATCCGTATGAAAACCTGAAAAAGGTATTATGCGAATTGATAAAGGAGCACAGAATTCCCGGGAACGCCTGCGTAGGTTTGGACATCGGCAGTGATGCGGTTTCTGTTCCGCTATGTGCAGGAGAGATCGGATTACCCGGAAATTATACAGTTCAAACGGTACGGGATGCGTTCGGAACAAATGAAATTGTTTCTGTAAATGATATTATTGATCAATTACGCGAGTGTAAAAACGAGCAGGATATCACTAAGATTAATATTGCCAATAAGATTGGCAAAGCAGGATTAAAGTATTTCGCAACTATCGTTAATAATCCCAACGTACGTGAGATTGATGTCGCCGCCGAAGTTGAATCTTATATAGCGAGATTTGCGTGTGATTTCCAAGGCGTAAAGTATGCACGTGCATGGGCCCAGGTCTCTTCGGGACTGCGCACGGCAGACGCCTGGTTTGCAGGTATGGTAAGCGGCAATCGCAAGCTGGAGAAAGGCGACTTGGTAATGCTGGAGATTGGCATTGCGGTTGACGGTTATTGGTGTGATCTTACAGAAACGGTTTGTGTCGGGAGAATGGATGGAACGAAAGCAGAAATTTATTCTGCGGTCATGCAAGCGCAGACGGATGCCATTATGGGGATCCGTCATGGTATTACTGCCGGCGAGATAGACCAAATCGCACGCAATACTATCAAACGTGCAGGATTCGGTGAATATTTCAATCACAACACCGGACATGGGGTCGGTTTCTGTTACCATGAAAAATCCCCCATACTATCTCCAGGTTCAAAAGATATGCTTAAGAGCGGAATGATACATTCCGTTGAACCTGGCATTTATATTCCTGGTCTTGGCGGCGTGCGCCTGGAAAGCAATGTGTTGGTATGCGATGACGGTTATCAAATTTTAGGTATCGACTAATACCAAGTATAAGAATCTGCCATACAGCTATTGTGAAGAACCTATTTCAAATCAGAGGTCGATTTGAAATAGGTCTTTTTTAGTATGGTCATTCACCATTCATGGACTTACGTTCCAGATGTAATATGGTAAGGAGAAAAGCCGGGAAATAAGAAAGCACAACAGGTTAAACCAAGAGATTGTATAGT
>DATMYB010000496.1:0-3935 GCA_035561215.1 Syntrophomonas sp.
ATTTAATATACCGGCGCCTATTCTATTAGTATTCAACAGATCGGAAGCTTCTTGCGCGGTATGGGTTGAAAAATACTCGGTAAACAGAGCATGGAGCTTCTGTCCTTTCTCTGAATTGACCGCCTCGACACCCAGCCCCGCTTCGAGATAGGGGAATTCTTCCAGCGATATTCCCAGGGTCTCCATTATGCGATTGTAGGCCACCTCTCCATATGCACCGATGGTAATATACCTGCCGTCCTTGCATTCCCAGGTACAACCCGGTTGGAAAAACGGGATCTTGGACCCAAACCGTTTCTTCAAATATCCTAAATTGGCCCATGCGGTCCAGTTATCATCCATGATCCTCATCATGGTTTCAACCTGAGCTACTTCAACAATTTGTCCCTTGCCGGTCCTTAAGACCTCTATATAGGCCATTAAAATACCGGCGAAGGCCATTTGAGCAACTGCATAATCACCAATATACTGTGAAGCATAGGTTGGAACTCGATCTGAGTAGCCCTGTAGCAATGCATAACCGGACTCAGACTGCCCAATCGGATCATAAGAAGCTTTGTTCATTACCTTGTCGATTCCACCAAACCTGGGCCTGCCGAAACCGCTTACGTGGGCTATAATCAACCCTGGATTGACTTCCCATAACATTTCGTCGGTAATTCCCAATTTTTCAATCCAGACCATGTTCTCTACCCATACATCTACTTGTTTAATTAGGGATAAGAAAATCTCTTTGGACTCCGAAATCTTCATATTGGTCTCAAGGGCTACATCAAGCTTGTTTCGGCCATTTTGTGCCCAGGCACAACTGATGCTTTTACCGCTGTCCCCCTTTATAACCGGGTTCTGAAAGCGATAAGGGTCTGGCATAGTCGGTCTTTCCAATACAATAACTTCGGCTCCAAAATCACCTAACATGGTAGCGGTAAACGGTCCTGCAACTATAGTTCCGTTAAGCAACACTCTCATTCCGGTAAGTGGTCCAAACTTTGGGGCAAAAAACGGGGCCGGCACCTTTTCCATCTTCTCCCATCTTTTCATATATATTCGCCTCCTTTAATAGTTTGATAACGGATGGGGCCTTATTTATCTTTAATAAACGCAAGATTCATGCCAACAACGATACCCCAGAATACAGCCTTTTCGGCCACTATCTGATGTGTTTTTCTTAAAATTGCAGGTCAAGCTGGCAGGAAACACCACAAACATCCGAATCGGCTTGCCGAACGTGATTTGCATTAATGAAAGGAATTTTTGCATTTTTGCGAAAAGGGCGTTATCCTTAGTAAAAAGAGGAAGATAATGTTTAATCACTGTGCTCAAACAAGCCTATTGGAGGGAGACGTTGAATAATTGGCGATAACTAATGATCTTTATAGATTCGGATTGGGCTACACTATGGAAACTGTAATAGATTCCATAGTGAACGATCCTTACACTTCAGTTCTGGTTATTGATTTCGCGGGCAGGGTGGTTTTCTGCAATGACACGTTTTTTCAAGTACTGGGCCTTAATCGGAAGGAAGTAATCGGCCATCACATTGACGACATCTATACAGGAGGCAGAACTACCAAGGTCTTGAAAACGGGCATCCCAGAAATTGCTTACGTTTTTACCGTAAATGGAACCGATTTTGTGGCCTCATCCCATCCTATCATTAGAGACGGAAGAACGATAGGCGTTTTAGGGCGAAGCATCTTTTTGAACATGGAAGATGCCCGTGATTTTACAGCCAGGATGGGTAAATCAGAGGAAACACTTAAAAAACTTAAATCCCTTCAGGATACACTCAATCAGCAAAATAGCTCCAGATACGATTTCGGCAGTCTCATTGGGGAAAGTACTCTATTTCTGAAAACAAAACAGTTAGCCATGGCAATTGCCGACAACGACAATACTTTATTGATTACCGGCGAAAGTGGCACGGGAAAGGATATTTTCGCTAAATCTATTCACAATTCAAGTAAGCGTCAAAACGAAACATTTATCCGGGTTAATTGTGCAGCAATACCCGAACACTTGATTGAATCAGAATTGTTCGGTTACGAAAAAGGCACGTTTACAGGCGCTCTCCGGGAAGGTAAAAAAGGCAAGTTTGAATTGGCTGATAAAGGAACAATATTTCTGGATGAAATAGGTGAACTTACATTGCCGATGCAATCCAAGCTTCTGATTGTCTTGCAGGAAAAAGAAATAGAACGCCTGGGGAGTCAGGTTAAGATTCCTAAGAAAATAGATGTTCGCGTTATTGCAGCTACTAATCGTAACCTGGGGAAAATGGTTATGGAAGGTTCTTTTCGGCAGGATCTATATTATCGGCTAAATGTAATAAACCTGGAACTCCCCCCACTCAGGCACCGTAAAGAAGACATCCCTCTATTATCTGATTGGATCCTGCACAATCGTGTGGAAACCTCGATTTCGCATATTGATACCGAAGCAATGGAACTCCTTATGGATTATGATTGGCCCGGCAATATACGGGAACTGCAAAACTTCATTGAAAACGGGGCTTGGTTAGCCACTCTGGAAGGCAGTAGATCAATTTGTTCCAAGCACATTTCCGAATTACTGGGTAAAACAATTTATCCTCCAGACTTAAAATCAAGCCTATTTCCAATAACAAATAGCTCGCAATTACCAACTATGAAAACATATATTGGTTTGTGTGAAAAACGATTGATTGAGGAAACTCTCAAAACAACCAATGATGATAAAATAGCCGCTGCAAAGATACTTGATATGCATATTTCCAGCCTCTATCGAAAGATTAATAAGTACAGCTTGGATAATTTCTAAAGTTAATGGCTCTCAGAAGCTTTTGCTGTAAGACCTATAGCAGCCGGGCTGAGAATAGGGTATTCGCCTTTCGCCAGAAAACTTGGGAGCCCCGCGCCGGCGTTCACCACCGCATTGGTACACTTTTGCATGACCTATTAAATAGAGTTCTACTTAACCCAGAAATACCAGAAAGCCCAGCAATTCCGGGCTTTCCTATGATATCAAAAATTGAGTTATTGGCATGTAATGTGTGATCAATGTAGATGCATAGACACAGTTCCCGATAACAAAGTCAATTTCCTTATATCAGTTTCACATAGTCCTGTGCGCCATAAAAAAAGCGATGAATGGTAACCGCTCTAGCCGCTTCATCAACCTTATAAACCAGTACATAGTTTTTGATGGTTGCCTTGTGGTAGCCCGCCCTTTCCAAATAAGCGTCTTGGCACCGTTCATACATATACGGATTGTTTTTCAAACAGCCGTAGCACTTTTCCACTTCATCAAGGAAATTGGCAGCTGCGGTGGGGTTTGCAAGCTGAACGGCAATGTACGAGACGATATAATCCAAATCGCTGTGAGCAAGTTCCGAAACAACCAGCCTATACACTGTATTTTTCTCTTATGCTTTTCAAAGAGGCGTCTCCGTCCATCACCTTTCCTTCCGATATCTGCGCCTCGGCTGCAGCCAATTTGTTATATACGTCCAGCATAAACAGTTTTTCCTCGTACATTTTTACGCTCATGATAACCATATCGCCATAGCCGTTTTTGGTAATATATATCGGCTCGGTTGCTTCTTGGCACATTTTAGAGATTGCGCTGGTATTTTTCAAATCCCGGATTGGGATGATTCGTGGCATAACCTCACCTCCGTTCCATTCTCGTGTGATTATTGTACCATAATTATGCCCCGATTGCCAAAGCGTAATTCAATTGCCAGGTCAAATTGCCACAGCTATAAAAGAAATATGCGGCAATCGACTTCTTTCGATAAAATAGTTGGTGGAACAAAGATCGGGTAGGAGGCTACCCATTAATTGAGTAGCCGACCTCCCACAGCACCGTACGTACCGTTCGGTATACGGCGCTTCCAAAGTTTACACATTACTTCGCAGAGTAACATTCCCTCAGACTGAGGTATCCGGCACGTT
>DATMYB010000497.1:0-7609 GCA_035561215.1 Syntrophomonas sp.
GATTTCATGGGACATCACTGTTATAAAACCTAAGGTGTAGGAAAAGAAATCCTGGGCTTTTTTATGCCACGGATTTTCCGGCATGAGCTGGTTCAAAACCAGCGCGCCGATCAATTGATCGTTTTGATCAAAAATAGGCGCCGATGATCCCACCAGCTCCCGAAAATCAGCACTGTAATGCTCCGGTCCTAAAATCTGCACCGGTTTTTGGTATTCAAGGCAAAGGGAATGCGAAGTGGTGCCAATGCTGTGTTCATCCATTATAAAGCCGTCTATGTCTGAATAATTCGTAACCCTTTCGATAAGATCGCCGGCATGGAGCAAAATGACACCATCTTTATCGCAGAGGTAAAGGGCGTAATCCGCGGAGATGTAATGTTGGAACGTTTGCAGAATCGTCGACGTCAGGGTAATAAGAAAGGAATTCTGCTTCAGAAAATCATTGAGCAGCTCCTTCGACATTTGTCTGTGTATAGGCAGCATATTCTCGCGAAGATTGTCTTTCCGAAGCCTCTCCCAAGAAGCAAGCACTTCCGGACGTATATGTCGAAATTCTGACAGATCGTGCCACTTGCCGCTCTGATATATTTCTTTTTCGGCCAGCCTACCTTCCCACTCGGCTTTCAGCATGGGTTAACCTCCTTGCAGCGACTGATCATTTTTAATATAGCACAATGCGGGGCAAATGATAAATCATCTGACCCGCATTGAAGCAGTCCTGTTAGATCCTTTTCCTGTCACTTATGAGTTCCACAACACAGCTTCATTTCCATAAAGCCCACTGTGAACGGCAGATGAGAAAACGCTTTGGTGCCCGTATGTATAAAGCCGTTTTGCGTGTACCAATCTTTTAATCGGGTATTTTCCTCGATAATTCCGATAACAATGACCGTTCGGCCAAGCTCTGAGACTGTCTCTGCGGAAAAGCGAAGCAATTGCTTGCCATAGCCTTTGTGCCTATGTTCCGGCAGAACTGCAAGCTTCTCAAGTTCAAATACCCCATTTTCTTTTTTCACCAGCTGTACAAATCCGACGATATTATCTCCCTCATATAGACCATACATTTGATCGCCTTTTTTATAATCATTCTCCAATCTCGTCAAAGGCATAAAAGCTCCGTTCGTCGGACAATTCTCTGATGTCAGACCAAATTCATCCGCCACCGTTTGAAAGCTTTTGTGTATTACATCAAGGCATGCAGGCAAATCCCCTGCTTTGATTTGTTTTATCACAAGAATACCCCCATAAACGAAAAGACTCGCATAGATAAATTCCCAGATATTAACACATGATACCACGTTTCCTCATAATAAAAAAGACATAACTCCCCCTTGGCAAGGGTATGTCTCTATACCTGCATATCAACAATTATATTGGCAGGCAAACAAGAGTTTCAACCAAAGGTAAGGCAGAATGAAATATACGTAAAATAGCGGGACCAACAAGAGCCCCGCTATTTATTCAGATTATAAAATACGTTAGCTTCAGTTGCTGCAATGGCCAGTAATCTCTACACCTGTGTTCTGATGTTAGCAGAGCTCCATTTTTAATCTGCGTCCACCAGTTCGATGGCGCCAATGGCGCCGGTATCCTCTTGATAAACCAGGACAATGTCGCCGGCTGCCAAATCAGATTTCTCCACGGCTACCGGATCGTCTTCCGTATAATCAAAGTAGCGCGTGTCGGAATCAACTGCATAATTTGCGGTTTTACCGGCCAAATTTTTCAGCGTAATGATGTTGCCGCTGATTTTGGAGATGGTCATTTGTTCCCCGGCCACCTTCCAATTCAACGGAGAGGTTCCGGTACTGCCCATATTTTTGATCTTTACCTTGCCGGAAACAATATCGTAGAGAACTACGTCGCCTTTCGCATAAACAACGTCAGCGGATTTTACTGTGTATTTGACCGCCTCGCCGGTGGTGATAAGTTTAACATAGGCGCCATCGGAATTAATGCCCCTTCCGGCAACGACCGCCAGTTTGTTATTACTGCCCAGAACATTCATGTTATCCAGCACCCAATATCTTACCTCATTGCCGATAATCGAAGCATAGCTATTGCAGGCGCTGATCCCGTCGTCTGCGGCATCCATGAAATCATCCAACGGCACCGTATCGACCTCATCGTCATCTTTGGCTTCCGTTAAGCTGGTATTGAAGATAACCGCTTTTGAGGTATCATAACTGTTTCCATCAATCGTGATGGTATCTTCATCTTTATCGCCGCTGATGGCCTGGTTGGCAAAAGCTTTATAGCCCTTAATGGAAGAACCGGCCTTAATTACGTCAATATAGCCATCTGCATTTAACGTCAGGGAAACAAACGCATCCGGATGCAGCGGATATTTGGCCGCGTCCGTTCCGATATAGCTGTCCGGGTCAAAGTCTTCGTAAGTAGTCCCGTTGTAGGCAAGATCGCTGTTATCGTCCGGTGCATAAGTAGCTGTAGTGCCGTCGGCTTTCATGACTTCTACGGAGGTAACCAACTCTCCGTTAACCAGGGAAGTGGCCACGTCGTTAATGACGCCATAGATGACGGAAGTATTGCCGGCGGCAGCGTTGGCTACGGCAAATACTTTATTGGCCACCGGGGTGGTCCAAACGGTTACCTCTTTTCCCACGACCTCGTCCATGGTATCGGCGTCGCCCACACCCATAACGTCAAAGTTCTCTCCTTCATCATCGGAATATAGGAAAATGCCTGCAATGGCTACATCGTACTCTTTTCCGTCAACCGTCACGCTCTTCAAGGCGCCGCTGGGTACCGGCAGGTTTTCTCCGTCTTCATAGGAATCCATGGTTCCTGACAGGCTGAAGTTTTTGGCGCTATATACATAGACCAGCTTGTCTACATTATGGGCGTTGCTGTAAACCCAAACCAGATCATTGGGTTGAATGTCTGCCAACGTGCCGGGCGCAACGTCATATACCACATAATAGCCATCTGGGTCGTCTTTGTCCAACTGCACCGAACCGCCGTTTTTGAAAGTAATCTTCTTATTGTCCAGGTTTACTTTTTCCACGATTCCCATATCCACAATTCCGGATATGCTGCCGGTGGCCCAGGCCTCGCTTGATATCGCCTGAATGTCCCCGTCCTTATTCAAAATGACGGAATACAGGTCGACGGCCGCGCCATTGTCAGCCAAGGATTTCTCCAGGGTTTGATTTAATGTCGCTGTGATGTCGCCGCTGTCATTCTTCAAGTACCAGTAGTAAGGATTGAGCGACATCCAATTATCATCGCAGTCATAGGATTTATCATCCACCGAGATTCTGGTGGCCTGCGCCGAAGTAACATTACCCGCAGCATCGATTTCGACATTCCTGGCAAGGATCTCCAGATCGTCAGAACTCATAAACAAATTCCCGTAATCTAAAACCTTCAAATACGTTACTTCGTCGTCATCGTTTACTACAAAGTCGACCATCCTGGGTATGAACTGGGTCCAGGGTACTCCATTCGCAACCACACAATCCTCGGCCAGGGCGTATTTGCCGGTCTTCCAAACTTCCTTACCGCTGGCGTTGTCCGAATACCAGCCAAAGGAAACGGCTACTTTTCCGTTGCTGAGATCAACGTCATAGGTGACGGCGTCCTCAATGGCGCTGGCATCGTCGAATTTGGCGGCCAATAGGGTTTCATCCGTACTTTCAAATATGTTGTCCGAACTGAGATAGTTCACCATATATTCATCCAGTACCGCGCTTCCCATGACCGCTGCTGCACCGCGGGTTGCCGCCTGGGAAGCGATGAAGGGCAGATCGTCCAGTACGCCAAGATTCGCGGCTTTGGCGATGTAGTTCGCCGGCCAGTTGCCCGGCAGATTGTCGTTATAGCCTAGAATCCGCATAAGCACAGTGACGACTTCCGCCTGGGTAATCTCTTCCGCAGGCCGGAACGTTCCGTCGGGGCCGCCTTTGACAAATCCTTGCGCCGCGGCCACGTTAATCCAACCGTTGGCCCAATGGTCAGCGGGCACATCACTGAATGCGGAAGGGGTATTGCTCATCCCGTCGGCTACCTGCTGCTGGCCTGCCAGATAAACCGCTATCTTGGCAAACTCTGCTCTGGTAATGGTCTTCTCCGGTCCAAAAGTGCCGTCAGGATAACCTGAGATAACACCCAGGGAATTCAGTTTGTAAATAGCCGAGGCCTGCACATCGGTTCCAGTTACATCACTGAAGGTTGCCGCTCCCGCGATACCGGCCATGCCCAACACCAATACACCGGCAACAAGAATTATCAGTACTCTGTTCATAGGTTTCAATATCATTCTCTCCTTTGCATGATCTTGAGAAATCATTAATCAGGGAGTTAATCTGTAAAAAGCCGCAAGTAAGCCGATCCCTCTGTCATTTCCCCTCGTATGAAAAAGGGATTTCCCGCTTTACGATGTAACTGCATTAGGAAACTCAAAAAGATAAACCTGCGTTTCAGTTTTCGTATATATTAAGATGCTTGGTGCAACGCCGGAGGTTATTACAAACTACCTTTATTCGATGGAAGGTTATGCTCAATAAGCCCTCTTTCGCGAGTGTTGTTGAGAAATGCCGACGCTTGATGGCCGGCAAGGGAATAACTGATTTGCAAACAAGGTAAATCTTTTATAGGCAGTGTGCTGCTTTTATAATTAATGGTTTTTTGCCTCCCAACCGCAAGCGGCTGCCGGCAGAAATCATCTGGGCACAAATAAAGATCCACTGAATCTGTTGCCGTGAAGAAAAAAGTTAATCGTCGTCTTTTTGGTTTTTGCGATATTTGTACAGTGTGATCGGAAGTGTCAAAACATATCCAATGACTTTCCAATTCATCATCAGCCCGATCATTCTTACAACGTCTTCCGGACTGACATACATAGTGCTCTCCCATGCGCCCATCAGCGAGCCGACGACCGTCATGTGATCGCCCTCTCTGCCGATCTGGCTCATAGCCATCATCGATCCGCCTTTTTCGTTAACTACATTGACTGGTTTTTTTTCCTTTGCCATAGGATATATCCCCTTTGTGATGTATTTCATACGGAAGCTGCGGCCAGGGCTGCCGCAACGTTAGCGGCAAGCCCTGGCCCGGCAGCCTGAATCAACTATTTTTTCTTGGCATTCTTTTCATCATACTTGATGGCGTTAACGCAATTGGAAGGCGCCCAACCGGATATACCGGGGCCGGGATGGTTGGAGGTGCCACAGAGGTACATGTTCTTAATGGGAGCGCGATAATCGCTCATGCCGATGATGGGACGGCAGTTGAACATGTTCTCGATTTTTACCATGCCGTGGGTCCAGGTACCGCCGGTAACGTGATATTCCTCTTCCCAGGAAATCGGATTGCCGACTACGATGCCGTCGACACACTGGCGGAAATCAGGCATGTATCTTTCATAAGAACGAATCATCATTTCAGCCGTAGCGGCTTTTTGCTCTTCGTATTTGTCGCGAGGCAGATGCAACGGCCAGGCATACTGGGCGCAGATGGTCATGGAATGATGCCCGGGAGGCGCCAGGGAAGGATCCATCATACTGGGCATATAGTACCCGGTAGCGAAAGTATATTGTCCGATTTTACCATTCTTGGAGGCATCCCAGTCTGCTTCGCCCTCATCCTCATCAAAGTCCCATACGGAAAATCTCCAGTCGCCTTCATTCAGGTCGGCAAACTCGTCGCTGAAAGTCGGGACTTTGTTAATGGCCAAATAGCCTTGCGCAATGTGCTCCTGGGTGCAGCGCTCTTTGTACTCTTCCACCTGCTTGCGGAAGGCGGGATCCAACTGATCCGGGTCCATCATGTGGCAGAAGTTATTGTAGGGATCCGCGCTGGAAACCAGTTTGTCGCAGGTGAGTTCGGTACCGTCAGCCAGCTTCACACCGTAAACAGTGCCATTTTTGGTCAGGATTTTCTTGACTTCAGTATTAAAACGAATTTCGCCGCCCTTATCCTTAAATGACCGGGCCAGGGCCTCGGAGAAAGCGCCTATGTGTCCTTTGGGGAAACGATAGGGAGATCCGCCGGAACCGGATTCAGGGCTGGTGGCGTGATAAGCCAGGGTCAAAGCTGATCCCGGTGTCTGGGGTCCGCCGAAAAATCCATCCGTACCCAGGCCTATGATTTGCCCGCGGATAGCGGCGGTTTTTTCTCTATCAGGGAAAAATTCATTGACGAGAGACGTCACGTCTCCATAGCAAAGCTTTTTAAAGACATTTTGCGCAGGAACAGGCAGGTTGTCCATCATACGGCCAATGGATAGGGGCTCGTTGCCAAGCGAATAATCCATGGCCTGAGCAAAAGGAGCTAGATAGGCATAGAAATCGGTAAACTGTTTTACCACCTCCGGTCCGAATTCTTTTCCGATGTATTCCATTTGGGCCTGAGGATTAGCATACATTTTGAAGGGCTTGCGGCCTTTGTTGGCGCCGGCCATAACTACGCCCGCGCATTCGGGATAAATCAGTTCGAGACCATACTTGCTCAATTCGAACTCTTTCTCCAGCCAATCGAGCCGTGAGAACATCAGATACCACGCGCCGCGGTTATGAGTATAGCCCGGGAACTCATGGGCGTTGCTGGCGATACCGCCCACATAGTCGTTCATTTCGAGGCAAAGTACCCTTTTCCCCATTTTCTGCAGCATGATAGACGCCATTAAGCCGCTGTGACCGGCGCCTATGGTGATGACATCGTAATCAGCCATCTTCATTTCCTCCTTTTAATTTGATGGGTCGAAGCTATACGGTAGTCCCATATAAGTTCTGCTTAAATTATGATTGTTAGAACTTATTCGAACATGATTCCCCGGTACTATAAAAGTACTAATTCAAAGAACTAATTTTGCCATAGTAACGCTTGCAGGAGCATGAAATATCCAGCATCATGGAAAGGCAAATGGCCTTGCACCAATGATACAAGGCCCTTCACTTCGGTTGTTAATGACGTGTTAATGGCGCCGAGCATATACGATAATAAAGAGAGCAACTCCGGAAAGGTTATTTCAGATTATGCCCTTCAAGAATGGGGAATGTTCCGCGCAGGAAGAAATGAGAATAACAGCCGCTGGAAAAATGAAAATGCAGGGCGGCGTCAGTGGGAATTTCCATCATGATGGTTACCAGGGAGACCATAACCATATTATGCGCTATGATAGCAATATTAGCCTCCGGCCGTTTCAGCAGATATTCATAAAATGAACGGGCCCGTTCCGTCATTTCAACGAAGGTTTCTCCTCCGGGAGGACGCACATGCAGCCAATCCTTACTCCAGGCCTGCCAAAGCGTATCTTCCGCCAGATCGCTCCAGGCAACCCCTTCCCATGCGCCGAAACGTATTTCCTTTAACCGATCATCATAGATCAACGGAATGTCCCGCTCTTCCAATATGATTGCGGCGGTATCCCGGGCACGTATCAAAGGACTCGCAATAACGATATCCAGCGGGATCTCCTGCATGATCAGCCGAAGGCTTGCTCCATCCTGAAGCCCCTTTTCATTAAGCGGACAGTCAATGCTTCCGTAGTAAACATCCCGGCAACTGTATTTTGTTTCCCCGTGTCGCATAAGATAAAGATTTTCCATAATACCACTTCCAGATTATTTTTGTTTATATAGTAACAATC
>DATMYB010000498.1:0-4857 GCA_035561215.1 Syntrophomonas sp.
TTTTTAATCCTTTCCTTCATTATTATTGACTGGCTTTTTCTGCAAATGCAAATCTGATGAAGTGGAAATAATAACAAAAAATAACCCGGCCCCGTACCATTCATCTAAATTGATACGAACCGGGTTGGAAATCCGTTTGTCCTATATGGTTTTAAGCTTGGTCACCGGTTCAGGACAGCGCCTTCAACAGAGCCGGCATGACTTCTTCTACGTCGGCCACCATTACATAATCGGCCATCTTCAGAATGAAAGCATTCTCGTCATTGTTGACTGCCACGATGGTTTTGGCGTCGCGGATGCCGACGGTGAACTGGACCTGTCCGGATATGCCCAGCAGAATGGCCAGGCTGGGTTTGCACTTCTTGCCGGAAAGGCCGATAATCCTTTCCTCCGAAAGCCATTTCTTATCGGTGGCCACCGGTTTGGAACAGGCCACTTCCCCGCCCAGAGCCTTGGCGATGGCTTCCACCGTAGCCAAATCGTCCTTGTTCTCCACGCCCTGGCCTACGGCCACCAAGATATCGGCAGCTTCAATATCGACGACGTCTCCGGTCTTCGGTTTGACTTCCAGCACTTTGAGGGGGGAAGCTTTGATTTCCACCGCCAGGTCGTTCAGAGTGCCGGCAGCCTCAGCCGCTGCCTCAAAAGCCTTGGGCATGATGGCAATGACCTGGTTGGCGCTTTCTATATGCTGGGAGGCTACCGTCGCCCCGCCCAAGGCGTTGCGCTGGCATTCTATCTTACCGCTGCTGACGGTCAGGCTGTTGACGTCGGTCAGACAGCCCGCGCCCAGGGACTGGGCCAATCTGCCCGCCAGTTCCTTGCCGCGGCGGTTGGAGGAAAGTAATACGATATCAGCGCCCAGTTGCTGGGCCCCTTGTTTTATTGCTGATGCCACCGCCGCCGTATCGCCTGCATTAACGGCATTATTGTCGATCTTGTACGTATCGACCCGTTTGGCTAATTCGGCCGCTTGTTCCGCGTCGTTGACGCTGACTGCCTTGATGGCTGCACCGGTTTCCTTGGCGATCATCTGGGCCACGGTAACCAGCTGCAGAGCGTAAGCGGTTTTGTCACTGTAAATCAATATTCCTGCCATCTTCATCACCTCCCGATCAGGCCTTCAGAGGTGAGGGCCTTGACCAATTCTTCCGCTGATTTGACTGCGATTCCCTTGCGCTCCGACTCGGGCGCCAGGTTGCTGTCCGTAACCACCGCCGGCTTGGCAGCTATGTCTACGCCCAGTTCGTCCGGAGTTACGACTTCTTTGGGCTTTTTGCCGGCTTTCAGAATCTGGGTAACGGATGGAATGCGCACTTCGTTGATATCGGATACCACCGATATGACCACCGGCAGTTCCGACTCCACCACTTCTTCGCAATCCTCCAGCGAGCGTACCACTTTGACTTTGTTGTTGGCCAGTTCAATGGACTTGACGTAGCCGATTTGAGGCAGATCCAGGATTTCGGCCACCCGGGAGGCTACCTGCCCGGAATAGTTGTCGCCGCTGCCTTCTCCAAACAGGATGATGCCCACGGCGTCGATTTTCTTTACCGCCTCGGCGATGAGGACGGCGCTGGTTTCGCTGTCGATATGATCCAGTCCGTCGTCGGTTACCAGAAATGCTTCGTCGGCGCCGGCCGCCAGCGCTTCCTTGATAGTGTCCTCCAGTTCTTCGTTGCCGGCCGAGACTACGAATAATTTCGCCTCTGCGGCCTCTTTCAAGACTACCCCGGCTTCCAGCGCGCTTTTATCGATGTTGCCCAGGGTCAGAGGTACATCGTCAAAGATCGGCTGCCGATTGCGGATTCTGATTTGCTGCAAATCGGGGATTTGCTTCATAGCCACCACGATGTTCATGTTTGTTTCCCTCCTCGAAATTCAGTTATATGTTATATTTTATCCAAACCGGAACTGCACGCCGCAGCCGCCGTTGGGATAGTTCCATTCTAGCACTTCGGTGCCGCAAGCGATTCTGCAGGTGCCGCATTCCAGGCAGCCGTCGATGGTAAATTCGACTTCCCCCTGGTCATTTTCGCTGTACAGTCCCGCCGGACAAACCAGCACCGCTTTTTTCAAGCGGAGATCTTTTTCCATACCGGGCTTTATTTTTATGTGCGGTTCCTTGTCATGTTTGAATACGTCCAGACCCAGTTTGGCTTTTAAACCCATCAGCTCGCTCATATTTTTCTTACCCCCATAAAGTCCTTGAGAAAGGCGAACATTTCTCCGAACTTGATATATTTCATCATGGTCGGGTAGATCCTGGCCTTGGGACCGTCGGTTACTTCGTAGAGATCGCGCATGATGTCGCCGGCCAGTTGGGGATAACGGTTGAAAAAGCGGGGGTTGTCCAGGGCATGGGGAGCATCCTTGAAGCTCTTGAAGTCCTTCATGACAAAGCTGTCCCCCAGCAGTTTTTCATACACAGCCAGCGCAGCGGCGTTGTAGCTGCCCGCCTCTTTGGCCTGGATGGCCGCCTGGGCCGCATAGTAGCCGGTGGCCATGGCGTATTCCATGCCACGCACCGTTACTCCGATGTTCATGGAGAACCCGCCGGCGTCGCCGGCGATGAGGATACCTTCGCCGAACAGCTTGCCCATGCTTTGGTATCCGCCTTCAGGAATAACGTGGGCGGAGTACTCGCTGGTCTGACCGTCTTTGATCAAACGCGCCACTTCCGGTCTTTGCTTGAAAGCGTCCAGCAGCTCCGGAGCCGGAACCGCCGGTTCTTCCATCAAGTCTTTGATGCCTACCACGATCCCCAGACTGATGCTTTCTTTGTTGGTATACAGGAAGCCGCCGCCGAATTTGCCGCGGGTGACTTCGCCCATATAGAGGCGGGCCGCGCCTTCATCCCCTTCCAGGTTGAAGCGGTCTTCCAATACGGTGCGGTCCAGTTCGATGATCTCTTTGAAACCCACCGCGTGATCCTTGGCCAGACCCGGTTTCCTCAGGCCGGCTTTTTCGGCCAGCAGGGACAGCACTCCGTCGCAGGCGATGACGATGTTGGAGGTCAGGGCGTCACCGCCGGCCATAACGCCTTCCACTTTGCCGTTTTCAATGATCAAGTCGTCTACCCGGCTCTTGGTAACGATGGAAACGCCTTTTCTTTCCGTCACCTTGGCAAAATTCTTATCAAATTTGCCTCGCAGGATGCTGCAGCTCTGATAAGGCTCCCGGGCCAGTTCGCTGCCATCGTAGCGCACGGTGAGACTACGTTCCTTATCCATGATGCTGACTTCTTCATGGGCGATATATCTTTCTATCGGAGCTTTTTTCCATAAGTCGGGGAACATTTCCCGCACCGGATTCAGGTACAGCCGCCCGCCGGTGACATTTTTCGCACCGGAATAATCGCCCCGTTCCAGCACCAGCACTTCCATGCCCGCGTCGGCCATGGTGTAAGCGGCTGACAAACCCGATAATCCGCCTCCGACTACGATTGCGTCAAAATCTTTTTCCATCCGGGCACACCTTTCTTCCATAACGATTAGCAAAATACAGTCGTTGGTTTTTAAAAACGGGAACCCCCTATAAGGGTTCCCGCGATAAACCGGTTTTACTCTTTAGCCTTTAAGCAAAACTCCGGCGATGATCATTTTCTGCATATCCTCCACGCCTTCGATCTGGGGCCCGATGATGGCATCCTTGTAAAGGCGGGAAACCTTGTAATCTTCCATGCAGCCGTAAGAACCGTGGATATCCAGCGCCACCCGGGCAGCCTTAACCGAATTGTCACAGACCACGGTTTTGGTCAGGGCAGCTTCCTTGGCGAATACAAAGGGATTCTTGAAATTGTTGGCCAGATAACCTAAACGATACGTCAGCCAGCGGGAAGATTCCAGCAGCATAGCCAGTTCAGCCACTTTCAACTGAATGGATTGGAATTTTGCAATGGGCGCACCGCGGTGGGTTTTTTCCTTGGCGTATTTAAGACCTTCTTCATAGGCCGCCAGAATGCCGCCCAAAGAACTGGAGCTGACTCCAATTTTGCCGAAAGAAATGCCCAATTGCAGGATCGGATAACCCTGGCCGGGTTGACCTAAAATATTGGAAGCGGGTACGCGTACGTCCTTGAGGTAAACATCCAACAGCAAACCGCCGTGGAGCCCTACTTTATTCCAAGGCTCGGAGATGGAATAGCCTTCACACCATTTATCCACGATAAAGGCGGTGATTTCATTGGTTTCGGTTTCCCGGGCGAAAATGACAATCGGACCGGGATAGTTGGCATTGGAGATGAAGCGTTTGGTTCCGTTCAGAATGTAGCTGTCGCCGTCTTTGGTGGCGGTGGAGGTAATCTGCTTGGGGTCGGAGCCGGTACCGGGCTCGGTAAAAGCGAAGGAAGCGATATACTCGCCATTGCAGCATTTGGGCATGTACTTCTGCTTTTGCTCTTCCGTACCGAAGGTATTGATGGAGCTTACCGCCAGGGTATGGGCCGACATGACCATGGTTACGCCGGACGAGCAGCGCGCCAGTTGTTCTACAGCCAAAACGTAGCCTACGTAACCGGCATTGGCTCCGCCGTACTTCTCGTCGAAGGGAACGCCCATGAGCTCCAACTCCGCCAAACCTTTAATAATCTCCTCAGGAACTTTGTTCTCATGATCGATCTGCTCGGCAATGGGAAGAATGTTTTTCTCCGCGAATTCCCGGGCCATCTTTTGGATTAAGGCTTCTTCCTTGGTCAAACTAAAATCCATTACTTACCGCTCCTTTCGCTAACTTACGTTAGACATATTTATGCTTCGAATATTTTGTATCAGTATTTTTAGCGCACCTTTATTATATCATAACTTTATCCGCTTACAAGCCGCAATGCCGTGAAGGATCGTTTCATTTTTTATTTCA
>DATMYB010000499.1:0-2122 GCA_035561215.1 Syntrophomonas sp.
CACTTATTCCGTAGATACCTTATTATTAACAAATTAGAGGCTATGATTTTTGCTTCCCAGTATATTACGATAAGTTTCCCCTAAACTGTATAGCCTGGGTAACACTTTGTTAATCTAGCATTATCTAGACGATACAGTCTCTGAAAAATGGATGTTGAAAGGTTTCTGTTATAACGCAGATATGATTGAAGTTAGAGAGAGATAGAAAGGGGAGCAACGTAGAAGAAGTACCAGACTATATGAATCTGACCTCCATACTCTTCATAGACACAAAGAATCTCAAATTTATTAAGATTACAAGCTCAACTTTCGGTACAGGAATTACTTAATAAACTCTGAATATATAAGGGCTGAGAAGCAATCCAGTACATCACTTGACATGAAACAACTGTTGCTAATTCCTAGGAAAGATAATCAAGCAACACCATGCAGTAATAGATCAATTGCCTTAACGCTGTTTCATAGTCTAAATCCTGTATCGCAGCGAAGGAAGAACAGGCCTCCAAAACTGCGTAAATCTTGGTTGTGACAGCGTTCCCATTCCGTCAGAATATATCAGCTGAATACAATCGTCGTGTGGGCTATAAGTAATATCATATCATAGCTCCGGTCCTGGTACTCGGTTCCAAGTCTTCTTCAAGGCTTTTGGCAGCCTTGAAGAAGACTTCTGTCCAGCATTTGACGTGCATTACAGGCTTATGGCGGTTTTTTTTATTTTTTCCAGTCTTATCATTATCCTCGTTATCAAACTCCTTGCAGGCGATCTACCGCATTTTCATGATAAAGAAGCCCGGCTTCATAAAGATCCTGTATCTGTTTATCGTTGTAACCCAGCAGTTCGGACAGTACCTGATGATTATGTTCCCCCAGTAATGGACTGTAGCCGCGGACGCAGGCAGGGGTTTCGGACATTTTCAAAGGGCTGCCGTACATCTTCATGGGACCTATAAAGGGCTGCTCGATGCTGGGCATCATTTCACGGGCCTTGATTTGCGGATCGGTATCGCAGAGTTCCTCAATGGTCCGGGCCCGCATGCAAGGTATGCCCGCTTCGTCAAAAATACGTTCCACTGCTTCCACCGATTCCTGTTCCATCACCCATTCATCGATAACGCTATTGACTAAATGCGCATTCCTGCAGCGGGCGGTTGTGTCTTTGGAACGGGGATCATCCAGCAGCCAGAAATACTTTTCTCCCATAGTCCTGACCATCGTCTCCCAGCGATTGTCCGACAGCAAGGCGATTCCTACCACCCCGTTTTTCCCTTGATATATGCCATAGGGGGCGTAGCCTTCATGCAGGCGTCCGGTCTTGATGGGATGAATCGGCTCGCCGATGGCTTGTCCCAGCGCATACCAGGGAACAGCGTTTTCATGCAGGGAAAAGAGACAATCCATCATAGAGATATCGATATTTTGCCCGATTCCCTGAGATTGTTTCACCAGCAGCGCCGCCGCGATAGCCAGGGCGGCGTGGACACCGGCCATGGTGTCGCCGATAGAGTTGGGGGCAATCTGATACACTTCGCTCTGGGCCGTCCAACCGCTGGCCACCTGAGCGATCATGTCATAACCGGGCTTTTGGCTGTAGGGTCCCCAGTGCCCGAAACAGGAAATGGAACAATAAATTATATCTTCCTTGATGGCTTTCACGGCTTCATAATCGAGACCTAAACGCTCCATAACCCCGGGCGCGTAATTTTCCACCACCACGTCCGCATGCCGGATCAGTTCGGCAGCGATTTTTTTGCCTGTGTTTTTTTTCAGATTCAGGCACAGACTTTTTTTACCGCGGTTAACATTGATGGAGTAAGAACTCTGGGTGACTCCATTGCAGTTTTTTTGCATGGAGAGATGCCTTTCATTGGCTCCGGCGCCGTACGGTTCTATTTTGATCACCGTAGCTCCCATATCCGCCAGCAGTTTGGTGCAATGGGGACCGGCCAGCACCCAAGAAAAATCAACAATGGTTACCCCTTGCAAGCTGCCGGGGCGTAAGTTTTTAAAATCGTCCATAAATTATCGGCTCCTCATCAGGAAATCGTTTAAAGTATTCGACGGTAATATACTTATTACCTTGTGCTCTGTTAAATCTAAAAGTTTATTTTATCCGGCGGGAATT
>DATMYB010000500.1:0-2574 GCA_035561215.1 Syntrophomonas sp.
CTCCTTTTCGCTGAGGGGGACATCATGTGCTTCGAGAATGATATCCAGGCTCTGCATGCGGCCAACGCCTCGTAAACGGTTGTTTATATTCTCGTCGAAATAGACGCCCATTTCATCTGCGATACGTTTCCAGGCCAGATAATGGTAATGATCCGTATTGCAAATGACTCCATCCAAATCAAAAATGACTGCTTGGTATTTCATATATGCCTCCTCATGTTTGAAAATAGGGCTGTACCGCTCAATGCCGTAAATCTCTGCAATATAGAGCGTATAGACTGCCAGGACTTTATATAATAATTGGCATTGGTTTCTTCAACACCCACTTTTATGGAAAAGGCATCAACCGGCAGCACCAAAAACAGGTCCTCATCGGTTAAATCGTCACCGACTCCGAATATAAAATCATAATGATCATTCTGGATGAACAGTGATGCTACATAACCTTTATTCACCCGGTTATCTTTAATTTCAATGACTTTATTTCCCTCCTGAATTCCTAAAGTGGTAGCCTGGGTTAAGAACATCAGGGCATCTTTAATTTCACTAATTCTCAACGCCACCATATCGGGTTCACACTGACGATAGTGAAACGCCAGTGAATACTCCTTCTCTTCAATCAAAGATCCGGGCATGCGGCTGTTATACATTTCCAGTATATTTCTGACCGATTTCTTCCAATAATTATCCAGCGAAACGGTCATAGCCCACTTCCGATCAGGACCGCGAACCCAGAGCCCGTGAGCGGCTACAAAGTGTAAATTGAGGTCTCCCAGCCATTCATCCAAAATATTTCTATCTCGCCCGGAAATGATAACTATCGTATTCAAGGGGTCGTCGGACAGCTTCGATAATAAGCTTTTTAACTCCGGGTCTGGTTTGGCCTGCTCCGGTATGGGCTTAAAGCCGACCAAGGTGCCGTCATAATCCAATAACAGCAGTCGCCGGCCCGCTTTTAGATAAGACTGTTCCAAAAGGCGGTACTGGTTTTCGATATTCTGGGAGGTAGTATTGAAAGAACTCATCACCGCGTTGTCCAAGGCCTGCAATATATCGTCAGCCCAGTAGTCAACCGTATAGGTCTTCAGCCTTTCGTGAATCACCCGGTTGACAGCTATCTTATCCCCAACCGGCATTTCAAGGGCATATTTGATTCCCTCCGCAATGGCTTGAATATCATTGGGGTTTACGATCACTGCCTCGCCCAATTCACTGGCCGCCCCGGCCGTTTCGCTGATGACTAGCATTCCCTGCAGATCGGTACGGGTAGCTATATATTCCTTGGCCACCAGATTCATCCCATCGCGGAGAGGGGTAACCAGAAGTACATCAGAGTTCTTGTACAGGGCTATCAATTTTTCTTGGGGAAAGGTCTGGTAATGAATCCAGATGGGCATCCAGTTGATAGTTCCATACCTGCCGTTAACCCCACTGACTAATTCAAATACCTCTTTTTTTAACTTATCATATTCTTCAACTTCCACCCGGGAGGGGGCAACAATGAGAGTCAGCCGCACCTTTTGAATGTATTCGGGATACCGTTCCAGAAAGAGATCAAAGGCCTTGATACGTTCGGGAATCCCTTTGGTATAATCAAGCCGGTCGATTGCGAGAATATTTTTAACATCCTCATTGCTATCATATATTTCCTTAACCTCGGAAAAAAAGTCTTGATTGCCACTTCCGTTCGCGAAACGCTCATAGTCAATGCCCATCGGGAAGGCATCTACCTGGACAAGGCGGTTTTCGTATCGCAATCGGTAAAAATTATGCTCCAAGCCCAGCAATCTTCTCACGCTGCTCAGAAAATGCCGAACATAATTATACGTATGAAAGCCTATCAAATCCGCCCCTAAAAGGCCCTGTAGAATTTCCTCACGCCAAACCAGCAACCGGTATATTTCATATGAAGGGAACGGTATATGAAGAAAAAAAGCGATTCTCGTATCAGGATGCTTTTCTTTTATCATTTTAGGAAGCAGCATAAGCTGGTAATCATGTATCCAGATAGTATCACCGGCGCTTATAAGCGGATCAACCGCGTCAAAAAATTTTTGGTTTACTGCCTGGTAGGCATTCCAGTCATTCACGTTGTATTCCGTTTTGGTGGGGAAGTAATGGAACAGAGGCCAAATCGTCTTATTACAAAATCCATTGTAATAATTATCGATCTCTGCTCTCGATAAATAAACGGCAAGACATCTGTAATTATCATAAAGGTCTTGCCGAATCAATTCATTTTCTGCTTGGCTGATTTCTTCATTAATTATTCCAGACCATCCTATCCACAGGCCGTCCGAACGATCATGATAACTTCGCAAGCCGGTTGCCAGTCCACCGATGCTCCAACTGTATTCGAAGCGCTCATCTTCTCTTTTGACAGTTACCGGTAATCTGTTTGAGATCATCATCACTTTACTCATAGTAACCTCCATCTGACCGCAAAAGCGGAAACACAAACAGTAATGAAAACAGGACTCCATCACCCCCGGACTACAATGTTTGTCCATCAAACCGAAATGGGAAAACACCGACTTTATTGAGGTGCTATCATTTAACAGCCCCCAATTAAGT
>DATMYB010000501.1:0-5049 GCA_035561215.1 Syntrophomonas sp.
CATTCACCCTATCGGCACCCGTTTGATCAGCCTTTGACGCGCATGTCGCCGATTCTTCTGGTAAATCGAATCCTATCATAATATTCTATCAAAGGAAGCGCATACTTTCGAGAGGTATTAAAAATATCCCGGGCGGTTGCCAGTGAAAGTTCCTTTTCTTTAGAAAAATATTCCATTAGCTGTTGTTTGCCTTTTTCTACGGCAGCTGCTGAGAAGTACATGCTGTCGGCGATTTTCAACAAAAACCCGCTGTCGGTCAAATAGGAAATAATTTCGTTCAACTCGGCTTCATCCAAATCTTTTAAGACGTCGATTTCCTCCCAAGCGGGAGGGCTGAATTCGTTTTCTGCAAAGGCTCTTTTTATGGCTTCGATCAGCCGGGTTTCTTTTTCCCCCGGCTGGGCCACGTATCCCGGCAGGGTAATCAAATTGTTGCGGCTTTGCAGTACCCCGCTGTCCTCAAAATATTTTAGCAGCCCGGTAAATACTTTGGGATTCAGCTTGCTGAACCAGCGGCTGCGCATGTCCTCCTTGGGATATCCCTGACGCAGTGGGTATTTTTGCAAGTATTCGGCTACCGTGCCGCTCATGGTTTTGCCCATGGCCTGCACGGCCTGGGCGCTGAAATACTGAGCTCCTTTGCCGCTGGTATCCACGATTTGCTCATCGTCCAGCAACTGGTGGATTTCCGCCTCTATGCTGTCCTCGCTGCTGCCGGTGCGGCGCGCGATTTCCTGTACCGTAAGAGGCTCCGTCCCGGACGATTCCAGCTCGTGCAGTACCAGATCATAGAGACTGCCTTCTTCTTTGACCATCAGGTCATTCAGCACTTCTTCCCGGAATCGTTTTTGCCGGGGTGCGTTGGGATCGATGATGGAGCCTCCGCCGATGGTATTGACCGGGGAATAATAGCGGATTACAAAAGGATCTCCTTTATATGCGACCACCGGTTTTTCCATCACGATCTGGGCATAAGTCTCTTCTCCCGGCAACAGTTCGTCACGATCCAGCAGCACAACCCTGCCCATGGTTTCATCGGTACCCAGATGAAACCTGACCCGGTTCCAATTTTTCAGGGTGCGCGGACTGCTGTGCAGGAGGCGCAGCCGCGTGTTGACCCGGTAACTGGGCTCCAGGTAGCCGCTGCTGGCCAGCAAGTAGCCCCGTTTGATCTCCGCCAGATCCACTCCCTGCAGATTGACCGCCACTCTCTGTCCGGCGTAGGCGGTGGCAACTTTTTCATTATGCACCTGCAGCGTCCTGACTTTGACCATCCGCTTTACCGGCATCAGTTCCAGACTGTCGCCGACATTGATTTGACCGGACCACAGCGTGCCGGTTACTACCGTTCCGAAACCGGCTATGCTGAAAACCCGGTCGATAGGCAGCCGCGCCTGTCCAAAAACCGGTTTTTCCGCAACATCGGCGGCTACTGCTTCGATGGTTTGCAGCAGCTCGTCTATTCCTTCTCCGGTAACAGCGGAAACCGCCACGATGGGGCAGCCCTTTAATATGCTTTTATCAACATACTCTTTTATTTCTTCCTCCATCATCATCAGCCACTCTTCATCCACCATATCTTTTTTGGTGATGACGATGACCCCCTGATTTACCCCCAGCAGTTCGATGATATCCATATGCTCCCGGGTCTGAGGCATGACCCCCTCGTCGGCGGCAATGGTGAACAGCACCATGTCAATGCCGAAAGCGCCGGCCAGCATATGGCGTATGAACCGCTCATGGCCGGGGACGTCGACGATGGCCGCTTTCTGTCCGCTGGGCAGGTTAAAGGGTGCAAATCCCAATTCGATGGAGATCCCCCGCTGTTTTTCTTCCTTCAGCCGGTCGGTCTCAATGCCGGTCAGAGCCCTTACCAGGGTGGTCTTTCCATGATCTATATGTCCGGCAGTGCCAATAATCAATCGTTTCATAATGTATTCCTCCCACAGCGGCTGTACCTTAGTTAATTATCTGGTCCAACAGACGTGCGATTTCTTCTTCGTCGCCGGGCAGCAGCGTGCGCACGCTGAGCAGCAAGGCATCATCCTGTCGGCGGGTCAACAGCGCCGGTTCGGTCATACGCAGCTCCCGGGCAGCGTTATCCAGACTTTTGCCGTTGAAGGTCAATTGTACTCCAAAACCGGGCAGTTTGTAGGTGGGGTATGATCCGCCGCCCACCATGTCCTCCAGGCCGGTTGTTTCCAGTTGGCCCAGTTGTTTTTTGCCGGCAAGTTGCTGTTCCAGCTTTTCCCGCAGCCGATCCGCTTTTTCCTGCAGCTGTTCGGGGGGAGTGGTCAGCATTCTAATGACCGGCACTTGCTGCCGGGGATCGCCGCACAAGTACTCCAGCAGCGTCCCTTCCAAGGCCGCGATCGTAAGTTTGTCCACCCGTAAGGCGCGGGTAAGCTGATTCTTTTTCATTTGCTCAATATATTTTTTCCGGCCGGCGATGATGCCCGCCTGAGGACCGCCCAGCAGCTTGTCTCCGCTGAAGGTAACAATATCCGCGCCGTCCCTGATGCTGGCCTGCACGGTGGGCTCATCCTTCAGCCCCCAGTCGCCCAGATCCACAAAAATACCGCTGCCCAGGTCGTGCATGACCGGAATTCCCCGGGCCGAGCCCAATCCGGCCAGTTCCGGCAGCTCCACCGCGGCGCTGAAACCCATGATTTTATAATTGGAGGTGTGGGCAGAAAACAGCAGTGCCGTTTCTTCCGTAATAGCGGTTTCATAATCGTGCAGATAGGTGCGGTTGGTGGTGCCCACCTCAACCAATCTGGCACCGCTGGCTTTCATTACTTCGGGAATACGAAAGGCCCCGCCGATTTCAATCAACTGCCCTCGGGATACGATCACTTCCTTGCCCTGGGCCATGGCAGCCAACCCCAGCATGACCGCAGCGGCGTTATTATTCACCACCAGCGCCGCCTCCGCTCCGGTCAGCCGTACCAGCAGTTCTTCCACATGGTCGTAGCGGGAACCTCTGCTGCCGCTGGACAGATTAAACTCCAGATTATTATAGGCCTGGGCGGCCGCCTGCATATATTGAAAAGCCCTTTCTCCCAGCGGCGCCCTACCCAAATTGGTGTGCAACACCACGCCGGTGGCGTTGATAACCCGGCTAAGGCTCCCCCGCGCAACTGCCGTCAATAGCGCTTCCGTTTTGCTTACAATTATGGCGCTGATTTGTTCTTTCTCCAAAGTCTGCCGGCTATGGCGCAGTTCATCGCGTACTTCGCTTACCGCCTGTCGCAACTCTTCCACTATAAAATCACGCCGGTAAAGGGTGAGTTGTTTATGTATTTCCGGCCGGGTCAACAGTTCGTCGATGGACGGAATATTTCTCAGATTCGTCATCAGCGTTGCCTCCCTGAGACTTTTTAACGGTTTTCTAAAGTTTATCACGGCCAATGGCAATTGTATATTATCCGGCAGGCATCCTTTTCTATAACATTCCCCAACCTAGTACTTTGTCAACCCTAATTCCACATTTCCTTGTCGGTTAAATTTCTACATGGCTACGTTGTTGTCAATCGCAATACGTCCAGTATTGCGATTGACAACCCCTCCCCCCTGCAAAAATTATCATTCATTAGTTGAATGTATAAACATTCCGCCGCCAGACTCCGCATGGGGAAACACCGGTATTCCCCCATGCGGCGCCAAGTGCTCCTTCATGTTTATACATTCAACCTCAGCTTTTTGCAGGGGAATCAAACTTTAATTCCCGCCAGCTAAATCCTCGCCGGACTCAGCGGTGCGACCTGACTTTAATGAAATTATAACTTAGGCCCAACAAAATCAAGATTCCCAGCAATCCGAAAATCGGATAGACTCGATTGACCAGGGAGGAAAAACTTTGGGTGGAAACCGGCAGGGCCAGGGTCATGCACACGATCAGGCAGACAGCGTAGTCAATGCCGGTGAATTTGGCGAAGCGCTGGGCAAAACCGTAGGCGTTAGCGATGGCGGTGGTGAGAATGCCTATCCACAAGACCAGGGTATAAACGTATTTGGTGGGCAAGGAAACCTGCCCGGCAATATACAGCATGGGCACCTGATAATGACTCACCGTGGGCATGTATTTGGACAAAGCGATATAGTTGAGCAGCACCAGCAAACCCAGCACCGCTCCCCCTAAAACCGCCCCGGCAACGCCTTCCCGGCGGCGGCTGACACTTTGATACTCGGTCAACACTACCATGGCCAAGGAAAAATTATAGGCCACATAGAGCAGGCTGGACAATATCCAGGCATTAGGGCCGGAGGCCTGGATATACGATGCGCTAAAAGTGTTTTGGGCTTCTTCCGCAAACAAGGCGATATAGCCGGATATCAGCAGCAACAGCACTATTTTCACCGGCACCAACACATTGTAAGAAAACACCAGACTTTTTTTGCCTGCGGCCAAGGCCGCCACTACGGCGGCGTAAGCCAGCATAATACCGGCATATTTAGGCAGATACAGATGTTCATAGAAAACCGCGCCGCTGGCGGAAAGCATCGTGCACAGGCCCATAAACAAAAATAGGGCCAGCAGGAAATCGACTATCTTTCCCAGTTTGTTGCCGAACAGATAACCCAGCATATCCTGATAATTACTGATTCTTTGCCGATGGGCCGTATGCAGCAGGATGCCTCCCATCAAGGCAAACAGAATGGTGGCCAGTACTGCTCCGGTGGCGCCGTGGCTGCCGTAGCCTACGAAAAACTGTACGATCTCCTGGCCGGAGGCAAAACCGGCGCCGATAACCGCGCCCAGATAACCCATCGTGATAACCAACGGTTTTTTTATGCAGGTCACCTGCTTTCATTTTTTCTGTAACTAGTAGTCTGTTAGACCTAAAAATTTAATTCCCGCCGGCTAAATTTCCGCAGGGCTGTGTTGTCGTCGATCGCAATACATCCAGTATTACTCACTCCTCCGCCTTGCCCTGCGGAAATTTTTCTCGGCGGATAAAATAAACTTTTAGATCTAACAGACTACTAGTTACAGAAAAAATGAAAGCAGGTGACCTGCATAAAAAAACCGTTGGTTATCACGATGGG
>DATMYB010000502.1:0-5651 GCA_035561215.1 Syntrophomonas sp.
GTGAAGTGATGATTAATGGTAAGCGGCGGTTTTGGGGAAGCAGCTCCGAATATGCTGTACGCTAATGTGCATATACGAAGCCTGCAAGCCAACGCGGGCAGTTCGGTACTTAATTTAAAAGTGGTATATGCGGGAAGGGAATATCAGGACATCATTTATCTGGATGTGCTTTTCAGCCGTTTAGATGAATCCTGTCAAGGTTTTGATATCGTTTATGCTGAGGAGCTTATGCTGGATGATCTGGTCATGCCCAAGCACCAGAAGGCGCTTATGCAGTTTTTGTCGGCGGCGGAGCATATGTCCGAAGGTTTCTTAACCAGGATATATGAAAATGGCTACCGTTATTTCGCCCAATATGATGATAAAGGCGAAGAGTATCTCATTGTAGCCAAGCGTCTGTTTATCGGCAAAGAACTTTTGCCGCGCCTATAGAGAAGGACAAATATGACTTACTGGTTTATATAGTTTTGGGAGTGCCACTCATATATGGTATTTCATAAACTCCCTCATAAACTCCCCAATTTCTCCCTACCAACCTCTCGCTTCTACATTCTCCCTTCCAACTTCTCGCCCCACACCTCTCAAATAGTAACTTTAAGACACTATTCCAAATAAAACCGGTGCTATACGATGAAGTCAGATTTTAATTTTGGAAAAGCGTGGCTTTTTAAGCGGTTCCATTCCAATTTATAAGGCCACATTGAATAGTTAGGAGGTTTAAGTAATGGAAGAGGACAAAAAATCAAACCCGGGCGCGCCGGCGACTGATACTACTTCGGCTTTATTTGTGTCCGCCCGCAAAAAGCAGCTTCAGCAGCAAGAAGAAGAGCAGCGGGCGCGGGAGAAGGAAGAGAAACGTCTGGAGGCGGAGGCGGAGGTGCGCCGTTTGGAACAGGAGGTGGCGGAACGCAAACGCAAGGTGGAAGAGGAAGCGCGCAAGGCTGAGGAAGAAGCCCGGCGTATAGCGGAAGAAGCCCGGGCTCGTAGAGCGGAGGCGGAGGCTAACCCGGACGCGATATTAGGTAAGGCGCCGGAAGCGCAGCCGGCGGGCAAAGGATTTCATATGCCCAAGATAGGCGCAGGGAAGCCCGGCCGGGATAAAGCGGCTCCGTCTCCGGACCCGGGACGGAAAACAGCGCCTGAAGCGCAGCCGGCGGTAGATCCAGTCGCAAAAGACGGCAGGACAGCAAAAGTGAACCAGAAAATGATCCCCATTATCGGCGGAGCTGCTGCCGTGGTGCTTATAGCCATCATCGCTATTGTGATGATGACTCGTTCCAGCGGCCTGCCCGATGGTTTTAAGGAGTATGCGAGCACCGACGCGGGCTTAAAATTTGCGGCGAACGAGACCTGGAAGCAGGAAATTGAAACCTCGGACAGTTTTTACTACCCTATCTTGGGGGTTTGGGCGGTGAAAGACGAATATGGCATATTTTTTGTGAATTTTAGCCGTGAATATCGGGAAATGGCTGCTGAGGGGCTTACAGGCAACGATATTCTGGGTGAATTCGTCTACCTGTTATCGGATGATATTCCGGATATTGAGTATGCTTCGGATATCACCTACCAAAAGACAGGCCAGGCTGACCGCTATGCGGCTAAGGTGAACATAGACAACCGGCCTTATTCAGCCTCGATCAGCATATATCCGAACGGCAGTTGTGTGGCGGCATTGGTTTCCAGCAACACGCCGGAAGACAAGAATCTGCAAGTGGTGCTGGATTCCGCCGCTGTATTGCAATAAAGCCGGTTATAAGGAGGTAAATGATGAGTTTGCTGATGACTGCCGTTTTTGAAAACGGCTTTCAGGAAATATACCTTCCCAATATAAATAACAAAAACACGCCCATAGATATTCGCCCCCATATCAGCGGATGGAAGGAAGATATCACCTTGCCCCTGCAGGTATGGGATGATGTATGGCAGTTGGCCGGCAGCCGCCAGTTTATCATAACCCGGGACGAACGCCCGCTGGAAACCGTGGAGCTTAAACCGGGGCTGCTTTTAAACTGCGAATTGTGCAATAGCGACCAGGTATTTTCGGTCACCGTGGATGAAGTGGACGAAGGCCATACCAATTTCGGAAAGTATTTGCTGGATTTTTCCCTCTGTCCCCGGATAAAAATCGGCAGCGGGGAAGGTAGTATCGCGCGTTACGGCAATCAGTTCTGTTCCCCCCAACATGCGGAAATTGTTCGGGAAGACGGCCGGGCGGTGGTAAGGGATTTAAACAGCGTAAACGGTACCTTTGTCAACGGGCGCAGATTGAGCGGCGATTATACCTTGAAGTACGGCGACGTCATTTATATCGTCGGGCTAAAGATCGTATACCTGGGCAATGTCCTGGCCATAAACAATCCCAAAGGAAGCTGCACGATCGATCATCTGCAGCTTAAGGCTATACACATCGAATTATCCGGCGGGGCGGAAGCAGAAGAGCATGCTTATGAAGCGGAGGAAAGCTATTTCCTGCGCACGCCCCGCAAGGTGGAAAAACTGGATGATGAAACCTTTATTATTGAAAAAGTCCCGCCCCGGAACAGGCAGAAAAGACAGCCCATGATATTTACCGTCGGCCCGGCGGTGACGATTATGATCCCTATGGTTGCCGGTTCAATTATAATGAGCAGCGCTGGCGGTGGAACTTCCATCGCGGGCGGACTGGTTATGTCGGTCGGGGCGGCCCTCATCGGCGGCCTGTGGGCTTTTCTCAATATACGCTACCAGGATAAGGATGAAGTTCAAACCGAAAGCACGCGAGTGAATACCTATAACGCCTATATAGCCAAGGCCAGCGGGCGCCTGCAATCCAAAGCCGATTATAACCGCCAGGTTTTATACAGGATGCTGCCCGGTGCGGTGGATGTAAGCAGTTTCCCCTTGGAAGGCAACTCCCGGCTATGGGAGAAGAGCAGCACCCATGACGATTTTCTGACCATCCGCTTAGGCATAGGGATCATCCCCTTGCCCAATAAGATAGAAGTGCCCAAAGAACAACTCATGGCGGAGCATGACCCCTTAAACGACAAGGTGGAGGAAATATACGCGTCTATGTCCAGCCTGCGGCAGGTACCGGTGGGTATTTCCCTTTACAACAACCGCTCGTGGGGGATCGTCAGCTTGGAACGCGCCCAAGCGATTAATCTATGTAGTTTGTTCAGTGCGCAGCTGGCTGGTTTGCACCCTTATACCGATGTGCGCCTGTGCTATGTCTATTCCATGCGCGAAGCCGACAGTTTCGATTATATTCGCTGGCTGCCCCATGTCTGGACCCCGGACGGCAAAATGCGCATGATCGCCAATGATAAGAACACGGTGGGCGATGTCATGTATTATCTCTCTTCCGTGATCCGGGAGCGGCTGGAAACGGCGGCCGATAAAAAAGAAGAAAACCTCAAGCTCCTCCCCCATTATGTGGTGATCGTTGCGGACTGGTCTTTGGTGGAAGATGAACCTATCGCCAAATATTTAATGAACCCGCAGCCGGAACTGGGAATCACGGTGGTATTCCTGGTAGACGCGATTGATAAGCTGCCCAGCGGCTGCACCGCTATCGTACAGGATGATGCGGGCCAGCGGGGCTATTACAGCACTTTAAACCTGTTCCCCGCGCAAGAGGCGGTGGACTATGACACGCTGGGCCTGGAGCGGATGGAGGAGTTCGCCCGCAGCCTCTCCAATTACAAAGTGCGGGAATTGAATGTTTCCACGACCATTCCGGATACGCTCTCCTTCCTGGATATGTATAAACTCTCCCGTCTCGAGGACCTGAACATGCTGCACAAGTGGCTGGAAAACCGTACGTATGAAAGTATGAAGAGCCTGATCGGCTACAAGTCAGGCAATCAGCCCCTGTATCTGGATATTCACGAAAAATACCACGGACCCCACGGCCTGGTGGCCGGAACTACCGGCTCCGGTAAATCTGAAACACTGCAGAGCTACATATTGTCCCTGGTGGTTAACTATCATCCCCACGAAGTGGCCTTTATCATCATCGACTACAAAGGCGGCGGTATGGCGCAGAGCCTGGTCGGACTGCCCCATTTGTCCGGAGTGATTACCAATCTGGGCGGCAATGCGACCAACCGGGCTTTGCTGTCTATCAACGCCGAGATTAAAAGCCGCCAGCGGATTTTTAACGAATACAAAGTAAAACACATTGACGCTTACATCGAACTGTACCGGTCCGGGGTCGCGTCCGAACCCATGCCTCATCTGCTCATCATTGCCGATGAATTTGCCGAGCTGAAGAAAGAACAGCCCGAGTTCGTCCGGGCTTTAGTTTCCGCCGCCCGGGTGGGGCGTTCGCTGGGAGTTAACCTGATTCTGGCTACCCAAAAGCCCAGCGGCGTGGTAGATGATGAAATCTGGTCTAACACCCGCTTCCGCCTCTGCTTAAGAGTAGCGGACAAACAGGACAGCATCGAAATGCTGAAACGCCCTGACGCGGCGGCTATCACCGGTACCGGGCGCGGTTATTTCCAGGTAGGCAACGACGAAATTTTTGAAGAATTCCAATCCGGCTGGTCCGGGGCGGAATATGAACCGGACATCGCTTTTAGCGAAGATAAAAATGCGAAAGTCGAGTATATCAACATCATCGGCAAAAACGCCGTACCCAAGAAAAAATCAGAGAAGAAAAGCGACAACATCGCCAAGCTGACCCAGCTGGACGCGCTGGTCAAATACGCTGCCCAGTTGGCGGAAGAAAACCGCATACCAGCCATCAAGCCCATATGGATGCCGCCGCTGCCCAAGTCGATTTACCTGGAAGACTTGCCTGAAATGCCGAAGCCGCAAGGTTTTTCCCTGCTGCTGCCGCTGGGGCTGGTGGACAATCCCGACGGGCAGAATCAATACCCCTGTGCGGTGGATTTCATCGCCGACGGACATCTGCTGGTTTGCGGAACCGGCGGTTCGGGCCGCACCACTCTGCTGCAGACCCTCATCTACAGTGCGATAACCCGCTACTCGCCGGAGGAAGTCAATATTTACATCATCGATTTTTCCAGCCGCACCATGGGGGTATTTTCCGACCTGCCGCAGGTAGGCGGAGTGTTCATTGACGGGGAAGATGAAAAAATCGCTGAAGTTTTTGAATTTCTGCAAGAATCCCTGGCCCGTCGCAAGCGCGATTTCTCTAAACAAGGGATTGGCTCTTTCAAGGAATATGTGACCCAGAATAACGACTGCCCGGCCATTGTATTTATCATCGATAACTATGTGGCTTTTATCGAGAATTATGAATCGTATGAAGATACGATAGCCCAACTGTCCCGGGAAGCCGCCAGTTACGGTATTTATTTAGTCCTGTCCATGAACAATTCCGGCGAACTCAGAAGCCGTATCCGGCAGAATTTCATTACCGGCATCGCTTTGCAAATGCCGGACCGCTTCGAATATGAAGCAGTCGTAGGCGACCGCACCGAGATTATACCGGAAGGCAGGACCCCGGGCCGCGGCCTGATCAAAGCCCCGCTGCCGGTGGAATTCCAGGTGGCCTTGTGTGTCAGGGAAGACGAAGGCTTATCCCTGGCCCAGACTTTGCGCCGGCGCTTTGCCGCCCTGAAACCGCAGGCGGGCGCCGGGGTTAAAAAAATCGGCGAGAAGCTGGAGCATTTACATTATGAGGAGCTCATAAACCGGGC
>DATMYB010000503.1:0-3688 GCA_035561215.1 Syntrophomonas sp.
AAATTTTATACAAAACGTGGTTATGAAATTGCAACAGAGCGGCAAACATCTGCAAAAGCCTTTTATGACAGTATGTTAAACGAAGTGCAATCATCGTACAGGGTTGGCAAATCTTTATTCAAAAAACAAATAATAGGCTGATATCGAAGCCATTGTCGAAATGAGTTAAAAACTGACATGTTCAGTTGTCGTACATTGATTAGTGTTTCCTGTTTGCACTTCGGACAGAATAGCGGGAAGTTTTCAAGGATTGTGTCTCCGCGTATCCTAATACGAGTTTTGTTTTTGCAGACAGGACATAATATCCACTCCACTTTCATCTACTATCCACTTCTCCCTTAAAAAGCAAACAGAGAACAGCCGGTATATATGCCTTCAATTTCAGGAAACTCGATGTGTTTTTGTCTTTCGGCATTGGGCGCTCCTTATCCAATCCTGAACATAAATGTTCAGGATTTCAAATAATCCAGCGGATTTACCGCAATCCCGTTTAAATAGACACCGAACGCAAGGAAAGGGGCGGTAGCTTTGCCGGTCGAACCGACCGTTCCTATCGTGTCGCCGGCGACAACAGGATCTCCTGCGGAAACAAGCGACTTATCAAGGTGCAGATAGAAGGTTTCAATGCCGTTACCGTGATCGATCATGATGTAATTGCCCCGCTCGTCGTCGAAGCTGACTTCGGAAACGGTTCCGGCAAGGGCCGCATATACGGCCGCGCCTTCTATTCCTTTTCCGGTGATTTGTATATTGTCGTTAAATATTTTAACTTTCTCAATGGGATGATAGCGCGTGCCGAACGTCGCAAAAATGACGTCGCATCCCTCCACGGGCCATACCCATTCAGTGTCCGAAGCTGTCTCATTAATGACATCAGCGCCGGCAGTAGGTGATGTCCCTGCCGCATCCAAATCCGATATATCAGACTGCGTCAGTAATGAAGTCTTTGTAGCAGAAGGAATGTCCTCTATTTCAGAGGAAGCGCCGCCCGCTGCATCCGAAACGGATCCAGCACCGATGCACCCGGCAAGAGTACACAGCATGGCTATCACAACAGAAAAGACCGCCGTTTTTTTACTCATTTTTTTGAATCTCAACATGAGAGTAAGTCTCCTTTCAATCCCTTTTTTTGTCTCGGCAAGTGTGGCGTAAACACCGGCTTGCTTTTCCGCTACCCTGCCCAACATATTCAAAATCGTTTCTCCATAAAAGTGTCGATCCTCCACGGACATATCCCGTACAACCTGTTCATCGCAAGAAAGTTCGCAACTCGTTTCAACTTCCTTCGTAAGCAGATAAATAACAGGGTTAAACCAGTGTATTGCTCCGATCAGCAGCATTAAGGTTTTTACCCACAGATCGCGGCGCTGATAATGGATCAGTTCATGCTTGAAAATGGTGGAAAGTTCCCGCTCATTCACCTCCACTTCGGGCAAGACCAGAAGCGTACGAAAAATCCCGGTGAGCATCGGGGTTTTCACGGTGTCGCTCGTAAGAAGCCGAATCTTTCCGGAAACGCCCTGCGTAGTTTTTCCGGCTTCAAGCAGGGAATATATCTTTTTATCCTCAACTGGCAGGCCGGTTCTTATGAGCCTTCTCCTGAAACGGATATACCGGAATCCGTTGGTACAAACGGAAAGCACCGCACCGATAAGCCAGATATACGGAAGGAATGGCAAAACAATGTTTAAGGAAATATCCTTATCCATCCCCGGAGTTAATGTTGAAGTCTGTGCGGGCGTATCAATCACGACGTTGCCTGTAATCGGAAGGGGGGCAATCGTGTCCAGCACAGCGGTTACGACTGCCTGCGGTCTATCCGGTTGTGCGCTTTGATGCAGCAGGGCATCATAGAGGCTGTTTCCGGCCACGCCCACAGGAAGAAGGAAGAACATCACCGCCAAGATGCACATGCGGTAACGCCAAGTTTGATTAAAAACTCTTTGTGTAATCGGCCGCAGCAGGAAAAGCAATACAGTAATAAGGCTACCCGCAACGGACAGGGTCAACACTATTCTGAAAATTGTTTGTAGCAATTTCGTCACCTACCTCTGCGAAAACCACTTTTTGAGATCCTCGATCTCGTCCTTGGTCAGGTCATCCCCCTCGTATAACGCGGATATAAATTTCTTGATCGACCCGTCATATACCGAATCAAGAAAAGATCGGGTTTCAAAGCGTTTATACTCGTTTGCAGACACAAGAGGAATATACTCGTTTGCCCGACCATGCTTTTTAGCTGTCAAAATCCCTTTTTCAATCAATCTGGCAAGGAAGGTCAGTACGGTATTGGGCTTCCAATCCTTGTTCCGATTTTTAAGTTCATCCAGCAACCAAGCGGACGAAATGGAGCCGCCTACGGCCCAAATGATCTGCATGACTTCTTTTTCAGCGTCCGACATTCTTTGAATTTTACTCATAAGACATACCTCCATGACAAACTACATGATGTAGTGATTATTATTCTACGACTTGTAGTTTAATATGTCAAGGACAAATTGAAAGTTTTTTACAAATAGAATGGCGAACGGTAAACGGCAAACAGGGCAAGTGTCAATACACTTGCAGATTTTTTGCATTTTGCCCTGCGGCCAAAACACAAAAAATCTGCTTGTTGGGGCCAGCCCCAAACCCGTGCCACTTCGGGCCATGTTGGCCCGAAGATGGGTCGCTTCGCTTAAGACAGAAAAAGTACCTGTTGGTTAAGTATCCAACAGGTACCTTCGAAACTATTTTTACTTGTAAACGATTTGACAGAGGGCGATTTCCTCGGCCTCATGCTTTAGTTCGTTCGTCGTACCCACCCACTCCATCTGTTGGTTTGCCTTATCTGGCAGACTTATTTTTCGGCTGGTTTGGCCTACAATATCCTGAACCATTTCCCTTGCCAGTAAATCCACTTTGGCGAGATGGGCGTACAATTCTCCTGACAACAATAGCTTTGCATATAATCCGCGCCTGTAGATTTACAATACCGTTTGCCGACTATCCCAATGTTTATTTGAGATTACTTCCTTATCACATACCGCCCTATGTTGGCATTTTTTTCACGGCTTCAAGGCATGTGGAGGCCATAATCATGTTGCAGAGCTTAGAACGCTGAAATTCCAATGGAGAACAGCTATTATTGGCTTTTCAGATATTTTTAGAGGTATTCATATCAAGGGTTTCCCTCGCGGTTCTTAAAAAGAATATGCTGGATCACTTCTTCAACAAAAATAAAAAATACGGTTCTTGATTTCTCGTAGGGGTTCAGGTCTTGTGGCTGAAGGTATCTGCAGAGCCAAAAGATCCTATCGTAATTTGTCAGTAATTTCGGATTGTATTCCTCTATAATTAAAAGAACACCGCATCCGTTTTCTTTAGCAAAATTATTGAGGCCATCAAAGGATTTGAACTGCCCTGTTGTTGTAAAGATAACAAGCAGGCTTGTATCGTCCATCAGGTTCTCCGCTGAAATTTCATCCGGAACGGCGATAACAACTTTGTTTGTAACGATTCTCAATTTATATTCAAAATACTGTGCACAAATGAAAGAAGGTCCATAACCGAACAGGATGACCTTTTCATGGGCATTCATCAATTCAATAAATTCATCCACCAGGGATGCGTCGAAATCATCAATAAAGTTTTTTATCCTCTCCAGCTCGCCGGAAGATTTTTGTTGCGGTTGTTCCCTGCCATACAA
>DATMYB010000504.1:0-3167 GCA_035561215.1 Syntrophomonas sp.
CCCATGGACCAACCAAGGCGAGGCTTCAATGGAGATGTGCAATCAAAGGACCGTTCATAACGGGTTAAAGATAAAGGCCGTTGGTTGGGTTCATATTTTATTTGCATAAATGATGAGAGGAGTTGGGCCGATGATTACCGGTATGGAAATTCGCAACCGCCAGTTCAACAAAAAGTTTCGAGGTTATAATCCCGAAGAGGTAAAGAACTTTATTACCAATTTGGCTCAGGATTACGAGAATCTCTACAGTGAAAACGTTACGCTCAGGGAGAATATCCAGAAAACCAGATATGAGCTGGATCAATATCATAAGCTGGAGGAGACCATGAATAACAGCTTGATTTTGGCTCAGCAGACAGCGGAAATGATCAAGAGCAATGCCCAAAAAGAAGCCGATATAATTTTGGCGGAATACCGGAAAAGAATCGTTGAAACCTTTTACATATATCAGGAAGTGCTGCAGCGGCTTAATCTTATGACCGCCGAAATCAAGGCCCAGATTGGCGGAGAATTGGAGATGCTGGAGAAAAACCAGCGCAAGACGGAGGAGTTGAGCGAGTTTTTCTTTAGCAAGGATACTAAAGAATTGCTGGAAAGACTGAGCAGCGCGGTTCCGGAGGATAATAAATGACCCTCAGGATCACTTCGACGGCAACGGGCGTATGTTTGGAGGTGCAGGTTCAGCCTCGCTCCTCCCGCAATCAAGTGGTAGGGGAGCAGGACGGACGGCTGAAGATCAAGCTGACCGCGCCGCCGGTGGAAGGAGAGGCCAACCAGGCGCTGGTCGATTTTCTGGCCCAATTGCTGCGCATTCCCAAAAAAGATATCAAACTGCTCAAAGGCGAATCCTCCCGGCATAAATTGATTGAAATCAGAGGAATAAGCAAACAGGAATTGATAGACGAATTGGATATATAAAAAGGCTGTTCCTAACCTTTCAGTTAGGAACAGCCTTTAATGATGTCATACGAATAATGCTCACCCCGGATTTTAGACATCCTCTAATAATCCTACAAGCCGCAGCAAATAATTATTATTCTAAGTTTTTTAAACTTTACGGATCCCCGTGATTTTTATATGCATCCTGCTTTTTGCAATTCTTTTTCAATTTCTTGGCGAATAACTTTTTTCTCGATTTTGCCTAGAGCGGTCATCGGCAAGGAATCCCGGAAAATATATTGCCGGGGAATTTTGTAAGGGGCTAGGTAATCCTTCAGATATTCCTCAATTGCTGGGCCATCCAAGGTGGCCCCCGGCTTGGGAACGATGTAGGCGCGGCCGACTTCACCCATTATCCCGTGGGGAACCGGCAGCAGCGCCACCATAGCGACTCCCGGATACCTGGAGATGTATTCTTCCACTTCGGCCGGATATACATTTTCGCCGCCGGTTATATACATTTCTTTAGAACGGCCTACCAAGCGCAGATCGCCGTTTTCGTCAATAATGCCCACATCGCCGGAATAGAGCCAGCCTTCCTGGTCGATGGCGACGGAGGTAGCTTCCGGCATTTTAAAGTATTCCTTAATAACCGTGGGCCCGCGATAAGCAATTTCGCCGGGAGTGCCGCGGGGTACTTCTGCGCGGTTTATATCCACCAGCTTCATTTGAAACTCGGGCGCACACTTGCCTACGGTTTTATTTAGATTATCCGCATCTGCGCCGATATCAGTATAGGTAATCAAACCTGAAGTTTCGGTAAGACCGAGGGGGTTGCTGCAATAAGGGGTAATGGTAAGCATTTTTTCCAGTACCTCTTGGGGAGCCATAGAACCCCCTATCATACAGAAACGAACGGCAGAGAGATCATAACTGTCAAAATTGGGCAGGTTGAACTCCATAATAAACATGGTCGGAACCCCGCAGAATATGGTAACTTTGTGTTTTTGCATCTGTTCGAGGGTTTCCACCGGATGAAACTGGTCGAGCACAACCTGGGTGCAGCCGGCTACAATCGGAGAGGCGCCCATTTCGGTTGCGCCGCTGACATGGTTTACCGGCACATGGTGAAGGAAACGGTCGTCAGGAGTGAGTCCCGTTGGAGGGCCGAACTCATGGCATACGATAAGGGCCTCACTGACTACATTGCGATGGGACATCAAGGCTCCTTTGGGCTGCCCGGTGGTGCCGGAGGTATAAACGATTAGCAGACCGTCGTCAGTTCCGACCGCAGCTTCCCTTTCCTGCAAAGCTTTATCGAATTCAGAATAATCGCCGTTCATAATCTCATCAAAGGACAAGGCGTTTGGTATTTCGGGCGCTCCGCCCACCACCCATATTTTCTGGACAGAGGGGCTGTTTTGACAGGCTTGTTCCAAGCGCTCTTGATAGTTTTTTATTTCACCTAATCCGTAAAGCGTCAAAATACATTTGGCTTCGGAGTTGTTCAAAACGTATTCCATTTCATGAGCGGTGAAGCGGGTTCCCATACCAACAATGATGGCTCCTACCATTGAAGCGGCCATGTACAAATAAAAGAACTCCGGCCGACCGTTCATGATATAGGCCAGTCGGTCGCCCTTTTCAATCCCGATTTTCAACAGATATTTGGCTAGTTGCTGGGATTTGGCGGAGAATTCCGCGTAGGAAACTTCAACATCATGATAAATAAACGCGGGTCTGCCAGGATCCTGAGCGGCTGCTCTTTTCATGTAGTCAGACAGGCGGGGCAGGGCTCCGTCCAACCGATTCCCACGTTTGCTGCTGCTAACTTCCTTTTTACTGTTCACTTCGTAACACCTCCATCAATACCATCACAACACCGGGGTAACTGGCATACATTCAACCGGGCAGACAGCTGATTTAACACTCGCTTACGATTTGTTGGCAGAATTTATCACGACAATTACGGAATATTACGAAAGGAATCACACCTCCTACATCAAATATTTGCCAAACTTGCAGCCTGGCTGCCTTTAAACATAATGAATAGCAAGTATTGTGCCAGCGTAATTTTGGGCGAAATGCGGGCAAAAAAAATCAAGATCCATGACCAAGATAAAAGAAAACTGCGTTTAAAAAATTGGAATGAATATTGCAATAAAATGTCAATGCGGCATAATTCGCCTGGAAATCTGAACCATGAGGGGATGGTCAATGAACGGAAAAGAAAGCGGGGGCTTATAAAGATTGACTTTGAAGCAATGATTTGATGAAAGATGTAAAGC
>DATMYB010000505.1:0-5109 GCA_035561215.1 Syntrophomonas sp.
CATTATGATCATCTCCTTCTCCATTCTCAGCATAGAACTGTACGATCCGGTAATAATCCTTTCCCCAGCGTAGCCGGATACGATTCCTCACGTCATCAAACTGGTACCAGTACAGATCTTCCGCAAAGCGGGGATAGTCCAAAGGAATATCCTCAGCTCTAAGCAGTTGAATCAGTCCCCGGGCATGATGCGCAAGCTCGGTAAACTCATTCGCCGTGGCCACTGCATCAAAACGCCGCTTAATCGCAGGCTCTCGCTCCTTGTCCCGCCTCACCAGATAGCCTACGGCAGCACCCAAAGAGTTTCCGGCAACGTTTTCCTCCGGATTGCCAGCAACGCTCATAGGACGATCTTTTCCTTTTCCCTGCTGATGCAAAGCAAACAGTGTCAGGGCCGTGTAGATCGCCCATTCAGCATAACTAGGCTTATCGCCTTTTCCGTACATTTCTTCCGGCATACCTCCCAGGAGAATCTCAAACAGTTCCGGCAATTCACCGGGCTGTTTGCCGATCCCTCTGCGCAATTTGGCCAGCATAGCGCGGCTCCAAGGACTTTCCTCCAGCAGGCGATCAATTTTCGCCTGGGTTACTCTTTTAATGGTGTTTGCAGGCTTTCTTTGCTCTTCCATTTTCTCAACCTCCTTTCGCTATCGTTCGTATAATATTTGATTGAAACTTTGCCAACGCTCCCGGCGCCGTGTAAAGCTTCCCATTTACCCAGCGGCCAGCAATAGCTTTCTCCCCAAATCGATACGTTATTTCTTCCCCAAGGCGCAAAAGAATTTGCTTCATAGTATCTATCCAATCCTGTTCAGCGCTGGTTATGTCAGTTTGCGCTGGATCAATAGCGACAAGCCATCTTCTAAAGGGCACATCCAGCAAAAAATAAGCCTCCGCTTTCGCCGCGTTTCCTATCTTCTCACCCGCTCTATGATTTATACTGTCGCTATCTCCGGAGGCTCTTGCCAAATCGCTGGTGAGATAAGGAAGCTGTTTGACACAGTCTTCCGTCATGGAAAGGAGTCTGGTAATCTGAGTTACCCATTCTTTTCCGAATTGGGAAAGAATGTTTGCATTAATAGCAAGAGAATCCTGGAATACATCTGTTACAAAAAAGTCCTTATCACCATACTTCACACTGGCAATCTGAAAGGTCACCACACCGCTTATATATCCGCGCTCTTTCAACCGCGACAACCACCTGACTATCCCTGGTTCCCTGAAACTGTCGCCATCCGCAAGAAAAGCGGAAAAATCTCTCCATAATTGTCTAGATGGATCATGGCGTTTAGGGTTATACACATCTTCTTTAGCATCTTTTCGCCACAGTGTCATTTGCTCTGTAAATGCATTTCCCTTTGGGAAGAAGTCTCCGCCCAACAAACGGTAACCTACAACGCAGTCACCTTCTCTCTGCAAAAGCAACCGGCGCGACTGCAATGTAAGCAAGGAAAGTTGATCCTGGGGAAGTACGATTTCTGCCCGCTCCCCGGTATGAGGCTCATCTAATTCCCATGCCGCGTTACCGTTATCCCAGGGTTCATCGTTCTCATTAAGCATAACGAAATTTAACATCAATGTTTCAAAAAGATTGCAGCTATTGGCGTAAATTAGGCCCAGCTTTCCGAGCCACCCCGCACCGGGGGAAAGCATATTTTGTCCGCGAGTCGATGGTTTACTGGATGTGTCGTCAAAAGCGTTTAGATATAATAGCCATCTTGCCGCCTCTGCATAAGATATCTCTTTTTTCGCAGTTCCTGTCCTGACCGGGAACAACCTGACTTTATTGCCGCTCTCGGAAAGATTCCCCAACAACTTCGCCGCGGTATAATTCGTCCCCCGATCCAGTCCCGCCACCTGATAAAAGGGGCGTTCAGGATGGAACAGATAAAAACGTTCTTTATAGTGACAAAGCCGAGTTTTGATCGGCTCAATCGGCAAACGTTTAAGCTCCCATAGGCTTTCCCATCGTGCCAAGGCTTCATCGGCATTGCCGATCGGGTTACGGTTTCCCTGCGCATCCACTCTGGTGAAGGTCGCGTATAATGTTGCCAGCAACAAGCGCAGAACGGAGACATCCTGAGTTGGCAGTTCACCGGCCAAGCATCGGAATTCATGAGCGCGCTCCAGCGCCGTTAACAATGATACTGTTTCTGTCTCCCCGGCTAGGTTGAGCACAAGAATCCATGGCTCGTACAGTAAATTAAATGTTTTCTCTTCCATCCACATCCCCCTCGTCTTCTAGTTTCTTTGCAAGCATCCCGTAACGCCTATCATATTGCAGATGATAACCGCAAAGTTCTGTACTCAACTGGTCGTCGAGTATTAGAAACAATTCCCCTTTTAGCCAAGATGATTGCTGCCAGGCCCCCAGTTCATGCAAAGCGATTTTCTCTAATTCTTTGATCGTGTCATCTATTTTCCAACATAGCGCCCGTGGAAGCTGCACACTACATTCCGCTATCGCTCGTGCGACTTCCGCATCTGGAGGAACGTCGGCCGGAATCTTCCGACCTTTGAATTGGGCAAGCCAGGGCAGCATACGGTACTCCCCTCCATGCCGCTGTATAACCAAAACTTCCAATGATTCCTCTATATCGCGCACGGCAGCCTCACCGCGTTTGCCGGAGGGATCATCTGTAATGCTGGTATCTAACCATCCGACCAGATCACCCATCCTTTTATAGGGATCAGAGATCTGAAAAGTACTCGCTTTGGCTGCTTTTTTTGCAATTCTCTGTACCTCTTTCGCTTTTGCCTCCTGATATTCCATTTGCAGTTCCGGCGGTACCGCTAATCCGTCCGGTCGATATGCCTCCTGCACCAAGTCCGAAATATCATCGGGCAGAGTTATCTTGGATGGCAGCAGTGCTCGCGTGTTCATCAATAGATATTTACCGTAAATAAGCTCCGCGCCGCGTTCAAAGCCCGATTCAGCCATACCGGTAATATAGCATACCGCCTGTTGCAATTTAACCGGTCTTGGTCGGTTGCGCTCATGTCGATGCAAGCGGCCTATGCGCTGAATCAGCAAGTCCATAGGACAAATATCGGAGATTAAAACATCAAAATCCAGGTCGCAGCTCTGTTCAAATATCTGTGTGCCGACAACAATCACGCGCTCCGGACGCTCGCCCCCCGGCCCCAGTCTTTCCAGAAGTTCTTTTTCTTTTTGCGCCCGGTCCATGGCAATAAAACGGGAATGCAGCAGCTCAACGCAATCTTCGCCGAAGTGCAAACTCAGTGTACGCGCTATTTCCTGGGCACGTTTAACCGTGTTTACAATAATGCCGGCGCAGCCACCCTCGGCAAGCAAATCCTCCAACACCGCCATAATTTGAGCATCCTCCGGTAAAATTTTAAACTCCACATTAAGAGAACGCTTTTTGCCAACAATCTTTTCCTGAAAGATTTCTTGGTCGTCTGTATAGGTGATAATCGGGTAATCCCGCGTATTCTCCCACGCGGGTGGCGGTGGCGCTTTAGGCTTCTCTTTATCAAATACTGGATCGTACTCCTGAACAGGCTCTTTATCTTTTAAATAAGCATCAATCAGTTGTTTACGCTTATCTCCCGGCAGCGTGGCGGAAAGTACAATTACCGGCACATGATAGGCGCCCAGCCAGTTTAACACCTTATACAAATACTGGCTCATATAGGCGTCATAGGCATGGCACTCATCCAGAATCACGACTTTATTGGCAAGCCCCAAATGACGCAAGGCGAGATGCTTCTGTTTAAGACCGCCCATCAGCACTTGGTCGATCGTGCCGATAACAAAGTCTGCTAAAATGCCTTTCTTGCGGCCAGAAAACCATTCATGCACAATAACAGCGTCTGCTCCGGTTTCTTCACCTTCCTCTCCGCCTACCCAAAAACCGCCCATTTCTTTGGTGTCTTTTTTGATTTTTGCGTATAACTTATTGAGATCCGCCTTGCCATGAGCCAGGTGCACAGCATGATCAACGTCGTCTTTCAAACGTTCAATCCAGCGGCATATCCGTAAAAACAAACCATTGGCTGTAGCTTGGGTGGGCAGGGCAAAAAATGTGCCGCTGCGCCTGGTTTTATACGCCATAAGTTCTGCCGCCGCCAAGGCCGCTTCCGTCTTCCCTTCGCCCATCGGCGCTTCGAGTATGACCATACCCGGATGCAGCGCCTTGCCAAGAATCTGCAGGATAGCCGTCTGCAGCGGCCGCGGTTCAATATCAAAGCGATCTTTATAAAAATCCGTGTCCATCCAAGCATTACCCGGACTCCAGCAGTCGGGCAGATCGAGTTCTTCCCATGCGGTCTGAGCGCGTTCATCAGATAATTTTGCTCTCTCTGACAGATCAATGTAAGGAAAATATTCTTCATTACTTACAATCCAGTCCACCATGATAACTAAGCCACTGAGCAATACCTGGGCTGTGATATCAGGTTCCCAGGACTGGGCCTCCCGCTCCGGTACGCCGGCAAGTTCCAGTGCATATGCCACTAGTTCCGACTGTAACTCACTCCAGCCCTCTTGCCCTTCCGCCCAACCCAAGTCAATTTTATAAGCCGCGAGGTCGTTTAATTGCTTATTACTCGGCGGCTGCCCGTGATGTCCGCCTAGTATCACCGCTAATTTACGGGAATACCCCAACCGCTCCAGAATAACCTGAGAAGCCCAATAGTGTCTCGCTTGGAGGGGATGAATACGGCTTGGCAGGGGTAAACTCACGTCAATTAATTGCCTGTACAATTGCTCATCAAATTCTGAGCCATCGGACTTGCTCTGAAAAGCAGGGGTCGCCTTGCCAAAATCATGCCCTGATGCCAGGAAGACGAGACACCGCAATCCGGCATCTTCAAAATCGGTATTCTCATCCAGCGATTTAGATATTCCGAACGCAATTTCCCGTTTGGTGCAATCCGGAAGCCAGTCACGCCATAGTAATCTCGCAATTTCTGCCGCATCCGACATGTGTATTATAAGCGGAAGCCATTGTTTGTCCTGGCTATTTTTTGACTTTTTTGCCCAAAGGCTTTGTGCCGCTAGAGACAGCTTTTTCATGAGTAATTTCAAACTCCTCTCAGGCCAAAATTATCCCGAATAATGTTCCAACAAGAAATATTTGTTAAC
>DATMYB010000506.1:0-4482 GCA_035561215.1 Syntrophomonas sp.
GTATTCACGAGCCTTCATTTTGAAGGCTTCTTTTTTATCCAGACCTTGTTCTATTAACTGTTTGGTTTCCCCCGCAATTTGCTCCAATGATGCCGCGGCCGGGATTGGCTGCCGGCCCGGCAGGAGCAGGCATATCTCTCCGCGGGGAGCGTTGGCCTGGAAATGGGCCAGCAATTCTGTGACCGTACCTCGCCGCATCTCCTGATATCTTTTGGTTAATTCCCGGCCGACGATCAGCGGCTGGTCCCCCCCCAGAGCCTCCCGTATGTCATTCAGACTGGCCAGCAAGCGGTGGGGCGCCTCGTAAAAAATTACCGTACGGCTTTCCGCCTGCAGTTCCGTTAATAACTGACAGCGCTGTTTGCGCTGGCGAGGAAGAAATCCTGCAAAAACAAAACTGCCGGCCTCCAGTCCGGAAATCGCCAAGGCTGCGGTAAAAGCCGACGGCCCCGGAATCACTTCGACTGCTATCCCGGCATCGAGGGCGGCTTTGACTAATTCCGGCCCGGGGTCTGATATTCCGGGCATGCCGGCATCGGTTACCAGGGCAATGTTTTTGCCCTCCTGCAGTTCCTTCAGCAGATGCTCCTCCCGCTCACTGCTGCTGTATTGATGATAACTGAGCAGCGGCTTTCTTATTTTATAACGGTTAAGCAGTTTAATGGTATTGCGGGTATCTTCACAGGCAATCAGATCCACCCGACGCAGGGTCTTCAGCAAGCGAATGCTGACATCCTCCAGATTTCCGATCGGGGTACCGCATATATATAAAATACCTGTTTCCATGTCTTTCTCCCTCGCCTAAAACTTTGCTAACCGCCGTAAAGCTGGCGTAATTCCTGACTATAGCTTCCCACCCGCTCGTAAATAATCAGCGGCGGCATAACTTTTAGCGAGCCGGGACGGTTCTTGACTCCTTCGATCATCACCAGTTTCGCCTCGCGGTCGGCAAACCCATGCACAAACCGCAGTTTCCTCACCGGCAGGTTATGTTTACGGAACAAGGTCATGATTTCATCCAGTCTTTCCGCCCGGTGAATAATATCCAGGGTTCCGCCTGAAGCCAGCAGATATGCCCCCTTTTGTGCCAATTCCGGCAAGCTTAGTTTGATCTCATGCCGGGCAATGGCTTCTTCCTGTTCCCGGCTGACCTTTCCTTCCCCTTTTCTCCAAAAAGGAGGGTTGCTTAAAACCAATTCAGCTTCCCCTCCCGGTAATATCTCTTCTATATTTTTTATATCCGCTTCAATAATATCAATCTGTTCCTGCAATCCATTCAGCAACACGCTGCGGCGGGAACGTTCCGCCATAGCCGGCTGTATTTCAACTGCCGTTACTTGGGCCTGGGCAGCTCGCCAGGCGGTCAGCAGGGATACCACCCCGTTGCCGGAACCTAGTTCCACGATCCGTTTGATCCCGGCCACATCGGGAAAATGGGCTAAAAGAACGGCGTCAATGGAGAACCGGTAACCTCGGCGGGGCTGAATGATCTTCAGATTGCCTAAAATAAGTTCATCAAGGCTCTCACCTGCACGTAAATCGTAATCTATCAGAAATTCACTCCTTATTGATAAAAGCCAGACAGAACAGGCATTCTTCCTGCCGGTGGTCCCCGAAATTGGACGGACACACATGATATCCTTTCTGGTAGAGCATGCCGAGACGTTCGTAGCCTTCTCCCTGCAGTTTGATGATATCCAGATCCGGCCTGACATTATTTATAAACTCGGGACCGGCTTCAACTGGTTCCGTTTTTTCCAAACGGGTGACTCTCTCTTTCAGATCGCCCAGTTCAAGCACCATCTCCCGGATTATCGTCTTCAACTCTTGCACATCTTTGGCAATTTCGTCCATTTTTATCCCCCTCAGGTCGTTTGCCTTCGTATAGCTCTGATTCATATTTAAGACAACACATCAAACGCCCGCAGATACCTGAAATTTTGGTCGGATTAAGGGAAAGATTCTGCTCCTTGGCCATACGGATTGAAACCGGCTCAAAATCCCCCAGAAAATTGTTACAGCACAACACTCTTCCGCAGGTGCCGATTCCCCCCAACATCTTGGCCTCATCCCTGACCCCGATCTGTCTTAATTCGATCCGGGTTTTGAATATGGACGCCAGATCCTTGACCAATTCTCGAAAGTCCACCCGGCTTTCCGCCGTAAAATAAAATATGATTTTACCCATATCGAAGGTATATTCAACATCAATCAAACGCATAGGCAAGTTATGCTGCCTCACTTTTTCCTTGCACAACTCCAGCGCTTCCTTTTCCTTTTGTTTGTTGGCTGCGAATACGTTTCTATCTTCTTGCGTGGCAATGCGAATCACTTTTTTCAAGGGCAGTACCAGTTGATCATCCTCGACCTCTCGCTTGTCAAGGGCGACCTCCCCGTACTCAATGCCCCTCACGGTTTCAACGATTACCGCCTCGCCTTTGGTCAACTCGAAATCTCCGCCATCGAAATAATATATTTTTCCAGCCGGTTTAAATCTTACCCCGACAACCAAAGCCACTAAAATCCCTCCAAATCCAATTTGCCTGTCCGGCTTTATATCGTAGTCTACGACACCTAAAACTTTGCTTCCCGCCCACTAAATTTTCGTAGGACTTCATTGTCGTCGATCGCAATACGGCTGGTATTAAGATTGACGCCCCTTTGTCCTGTCCCGCCGCTCTTAATGGCAAGAATTTTTCTCGGCGGATAACCTAAACCTTCAGGCGACACAGAGTACTAGCACTAGAAAGACAATGCCGCCTGCAATGCATAAGAAATGTTGATATTCAGCAACGCCGGATTAATCGAGCGGCTATACATCTTCTTCATCCCGGCAATACCGCCCAGCGCCTCTCCGACTTTATCCGGGTGCAGACGTTTAAAGCGTTTGCACAACGGCAGGTTTTGTGCCATCAGCAATTGATCGTCTCGTCCGGTCTGCTGATAAACCAGAATATCACGTATGATCGTCTCCAGTAAAGATACCATAATCAGCGGCTGTTTTTCTATCTTTTCCGCTGCCATAAATACTTCGATAGAATGCCCGGACGCCAGTGACCCGATCAAATTTTGGGCCTGCTCCCAAAGCCCCTGCCATTCTTCTTCGGCAAACATTAACGCCGTGGCGATACTGCCCTGGGCCAACCTGGCCAAATTACCCGCTTTATCGGGTTCCATTCCCCGGCCGGCCAAATATACGGTCAGGTCTTCCTCCCGCAAAGATTCAAATTTGATGACCTGACAACGGGAAATAATGGTCTCTAAAAGATTATTGTCATCTGCCGCTAAAATAATAACTGCGTATGCAGGCGGTTCTTCCAAGGTTTTCAACAGTGCATTGGCCGCCGGCAGTGACAAAAGGTGGGCATCCTTGATGATAACTACCCGGCGTTGAGCACGATAAGGCTTTAAGGCCAGCCAGGGTTCCAGTTCATCGGTGACCTGCTCGATGCCCAGCATGCTCTTTTTCTCCGCTTTTTCAATTAACTTGAAGTCGGGATGAACCCCTTCCCGCCAATAGGCTTCCCCCTGAGGATCTCCTCCTAAAACCGCGGCTCGGGCAAATTCCAGCGCCGTCGTAAATTTACCTACCCCCGCCGGGCCCATAAAAAGATACGCATGGCTGATGAAGCCGCTTTGCAAAGCCTTTTGCAAGGGCAATACCGCTCTATCCTGTCCGATTATGTTTGCAAAAAAATCCATGTTTCCCACCCACGGCGCTCATCCAACCACGCCCACCTTGATTGATCATCTGTTACTATAATAACACAGACAGATACTGCATCGCCTGCCCGCACAATTCTGTCACGCCGGCCCTGCCATCCAGCAATTTGATCCGTTGGGGTTCGGCCTGCTGTAAATCCAGGTAACCGGATCGCACCCGGCCCTGGAACTCCAGCCCTTCCTTCTCCAAACGGTCGGGAATATTCCGGCTCCGTCTTTCCATACCCACTTCCGGATCAATATCCAGCAGCAGTGTCAGATCCGGTTTTAGCCCTCCCGTACATAAGCGATTAAGCTGGTGGAGCATTTCCAGATCCAACCCGCGGCCGTAGCCTTGATAGGCAATGGTGGAGTCCATAAAACGATCGGCGATTACCAGTTTCCCTTCCTTTAAAGCCGGTAGAATCGTCTCCTCTACCAGTTGACTGCGGGCAGCCGCATAAAGAAAGGCCTCGGTGCGCGGTCGAATGCCGACATTACGAATATCCAGCAGCATATCCCGTATCTTTTCAGACACTTCCGTGCCCCCCGGTTCCCGCAGCGTCAATATTTCATATTTATCCTGGAGGCAGTCTTGCAATTGCCGCAGCAAGGTCGTTTTGCCGCAGCCGTCAATCCCTTCCAGACTGATAAACTTTCCTGTTAAATCCAATTCTCCACCGCCTTGTCGCCATTGTATCTTTTCGTTAAAGCTAATCTATGATTCACTGCAAAAAGCCTAATTTAATCGTGTGGAATGTATAAACATGAAGGAGCACT
>DATMYB010000507.1:0-11366 GCA_035561215.1 Syntrophomonas sp.
CAATTAAATCAATGCCAAAAGACGAAACCATCATGAAGGCATGGTGTTCTTTGGTGATTTTTTGCTATTATCTTAAATGCGCTATGCCCAGCCTAAAAGCAAAAAAGCTCTGAGGCAGAGCTTTTTTATCCAACGAGAAAATCCGCTGCGCGAGGCGCATGGAAAGGGGCGAGGCCGGGGAAGGCGTGGAGGAATAAGGAATGAGTAATACTGGGCCGTATGGAATCGACGGCAACGCAACCCTGTACCTCCCATAAAGAGAATTTATCCGGCAGGAATTAAAGTTTTAGTATAACAGACTAGTGATCGATTATCGGATTTGCTGTATAACCTGTGTGAGCTTTTCCCGGTCTTTTACACTGGGAGAACTTTCCACCCCGGTCATGATATCGATAAAATCCGGTTGGGTTTTGGCAAGAACGGCCGCTATGTTCCCCGGCGTAAGTCCGCCGGCCAGAATGACCGGCTTGTGGGCCCGAGCTTTTATTTCTCCATAAAAAGCTAAATCTGCCTGGACTCCTTTTTTGGCTGCGTTAGCGGCAGTCCTGGTATCCGCCAGTATCGCAAAGATATTAGTGGCATTTAGCAGTTCGGTACATTCCCCTATATCCGCCGTCCCGAATTGCTGCCAGCGTTCCCGGGAAGAGGGCGGTAAGGTTTTGATGACGCCGATTCCCATTGGCAACAGCGCATCGGCCAGATAAACGGTATCAGCCAGGGATTCCTGAAAATGCAGCTGCACATAATCCGGTCTCAGCTTTTGCGCCAAATGCAAGATTTTATCCCGGCTGCCGCCGGTAACCATGCAGCTTTGCAGCGGAGGCTCAACTTCCGTCAGCAACAGTGCGGCCTGCTCCGCCGTCAGGTTCCAGGGTACCGGCAGCGGATATTCAGTGACCAGCCCCACTACATCCACGCCCAGTTCCTGGCAGACCTTGATATCGTCAGCTCGTTGCAGCCCGCAGATCTTAAGTTTGATTTGGTTCATGGCTTGTCTCCCCTTGACACATAGACAAATAAAATTGGCCGGGATCACTTGCCTGCCAGATGGCCGTCCCCACCAGCACGGCCCCGGCTCCTGCCAAAGTAGCTGTCCTGGCCTGCTCCGGCGTTTTAATCCCGCTTTCACTGATCAGCAGCACATCTTTGGGCACCCAAGCTGCCAATGCCTGGGTATGGCTGACGGAACCTTCATCTCTTTCCAGATTGATGATGTCCCGGTTGTTGATCCCGATCAAATCCGCTTCCAGGCTGACCGCCAAAGCCAACTCTGCGCGGGTGTGGGCCTCTACCAGCGGTTCCAGGGACAGCTTCCGGGCTTGGTTGTACAATTTGGCCAAATTATCTCCGTCCAGGCGTGCAGCTATTAACAGTACCGCCGCTGCACCGCACTCCTTAGTGCGATGCAGGTCGTCCACCGTATTGATGAAATCCTTGCGTAAAACCGGCACATTTACGGCATTCGCCACCTGCTCCAGCAGCTTAAGAGAACCGCCGAAATCCCGTACTTCAGTTACTACGGATAGGGCCGGCGCTCCCAATTGCGCCATTAAACGCGCCGCCGCTACCGGATCCCTGCCTTTAAACAATTCTCCTTCCTTGGGCGAGCGCAGCTTAATGTCCGGAATCACTGGAATAAATCCGGCCTTCCTTTTCTGTCGCAAGCTTTGACTGAATCCATTCATCAGCAATTCCCTGCCACCATATTGGATAGGGTTCTGAGCTGCTGCAATTTGTTCAAAGCCGCGCCGCTGTCGATGGTTGCTTTCGCCAAATCGATACCGGCGGCAAAGTCCCCGGCTTTTCCTCCCACCACCAAGGCTCCGGCAGCATTTAATAAGATGGCGTCCCGGCGGGGACCTTGGATTTCTCCGCTAAATACGCCGTTGATGGTAGCGGCGTTTTCTTCCGGGGTACCGGTTTTGATTGCTTCCAGCGTACAACGCTGCAAGCCGAAATCCTCCGGGCTGATTTCAAAACTGCTGACCTCGCCGTCCTTCAGCTGGTTAATCCGGGTCGTTCCCAGCAGGGAGATTTCATCCAGCCCGTCGGTGCCGTACACGAACATGGCGTTGGTGTAGCCCAGCTCTTGGGCTACATAGGTTACGGTATCCAGCAATTCCGGTTTGTACACACCCAAAAGATGGCGCGGGGCGAAAGCAGGATTGATCAAGGGACCGATAATGGTATAAAAAATAGTTTTGATACCCAGTTCCGTTTCCGGCGGCAGCACCTTGCACATGACCGGATGGAACAAAGGCGCATAGATGAAAGCGATGCCGATCTCTTCGATTAATTTTTCCGCCTGGACCGGCGTTAAGTTGATATTCACTCCCAGCGCTTCCAGGACATCGGCGCTGCCGGACAGACTGGAAATAGACCGGCTGCCGTGCTTGGCGATGGGGATGCCGACGGCGGCAGCCACCAGGGCGGTAGCCGTAGAAATATTAAAGGTGCTGAGTCCCCCGCCGGTGCCGCAGGTGTCCATCAGTTCAGCGGATACTCTGGGCTTAAGGGGCACACAATTTTGCCGCATGGCTTTGGCGATAGCAGCAATTTCTTGCAGAGACGCGCCTTTCATCAGCAACGCTACCTGAAACCCTGCAATTTGTACGTCTGAAACCTGATCCTGGTTAATGGCGCCGATCAATTCATAAACCTCATTTTCGGTCAATTCCTGATGGTTGGTGATCTTCTGCATAACGTCCTTGTACATTTATATTCCTCCAATTCGTTCAATTCGTTGTTGATTGGTCTGATTAGCTGATTGCTTGTTTCATGGCTCTGACATAATCGGATACATAGGGTACGGCGTCTCGTCCGTATTGTCCGATCAATTTTACGATGGCGGAACCGACGATGATCCCGTCGGCCTTGCCCGCCATTTCCGCTGCCTGTTCCGGCGTGGATATGCCGAAGCCGATGGCCGCCGGCACATCCGTAGCCTGCCGCACCCGGTTGATCATGGCGTCAATATCCGCATTGATCTTGTTCCTCATGCCAGTGACTCCCAGAGATGACACGCAATAAACGAAACCTTCCGCTTCCCGGGCGATCATGTCGATCCGGTCCTCTGAGACCGGTGTGACCATGGAGATCAGCTCCAGTCCGTACTGGCTGCATACGGGCGCAAATTCCGCCTTTTCCTCAAAGGGCACGTCCGGCAGGATAAGTCCGTCCGCGCCCAAAGCGGCAGCGGTTGATACAAAGCGCTCAGTTCCGTAAGAAAATACCACATTGGCATAGGTCATGAACACCAGCGGCACCGTAATGTGAGGGTTGATTTCCCGGACCATGGTCAAGATCTTATCGGTGGTCACTCCTCCGGTCAAAGCTCGCAGATTGGCATTCTGGATTACCGGTCCTTCCGCGGTGGGATCGGAAAAGGGGATGCCCAGTTCGATCAAGTCCGCGCCGGCCGCTTCCATGGCTATAATCAGTGCGGCGGTAGTCTGCAGATCCGGGTCTCCGCAGGTAAGGAAAGGGATAAAGGCTTTCCCGTGATTAAAGACCTGTTTTATTTTACTCATCCGCAATGTCCTCCCCTCTGTAACGGGCGATGGCGGCGCAGTCCTTGTCGCCCCGACCCGATATGTTGATAACCAGGATCTTATCCCCTTCCAGGGTGGGAGCCAGTTTCATGGCGTAAGCCACGGCATGGGCGCTTTCCACCGCCGGAATGATTCCCTCGATCCGGGACAGATATTCAAAAGCGTCGACTGCTTCATCGTCGGTTATGGGGACATATCGGGCCCGCCCGCTGTCATGGAGCCAGGCGTGCTCCGGGCCGATACCGGGATAATCCAGCCCGGCGGAAATCGAATACACCGGCGCGATCTGGCCGTACTCATCCTGACAGAAGTAAGATTTCATCCCGTGAAATATGCCTGATTTACCGGTAGCGATAGTAGCCGCGGTCTCAAAAGTTTCCACGCCTCGGCCGGCCGCTTCGCAGCCGATCAACTGCACCGCCTCATTTTCGATAAAATGATAGAAGGCGCCGATGGCGTTGGAGCCTCCCCCCACGCAGGCGATGACCGCGTCCGGCAGGCGTCCTTCTCTTTCCTGCAGCTGTTCTTTGATCTCCTTGGATATGACCGCCTGGAAATCCCGCACGATGGTGGGAAAGGGATGGGGTCCCATGACTGAGCCCAGCACGTAATGAGTATCGGCGATACGGCTGGTCCATTCCCGAAAAGTTTCCGAGACCGCATCTTTCAGCGTAGCCGTGCCGGAGGCGACCCCATGCACCTGAGCGCCCAGCAATCGCATTTTATAGACGTTCAGCGCTTGCCGCCGCATATCTTCTTCCCCCATGTAAATCTCACACTCCAGGCCCATCAAAGCCGCGGCGGTGGCGGCCGCCACGCCGTGCTGGCCGGCTCCGGTCTCGGCGATTACCCTGGTCTTGCCCATTTTTTTGGCCAGCAGGGTCTGCCCCAGTACATTGTTGATCTTATGGGCCCCGGTATGGTTTAAATCTTCACGCTTCAGATAAATCTTGGCACCGCCCAGATCCCGGGTCATCCGATCCGCATAATACAAGCGCGAAGGCCGGCCGGCATAATCCCGAAGCAAGTCGTCCAACTCCCGATTAAATTGCGGATCGTTTTTAAAGTGGTTATACGCCTCTTCCAGTTCGTTTACAGCGTTCATCAATGTTTCCGGTATATACTGACCGCCGTGAACTCCGAATCTTCCTTTGCTCATGCGTTTCTCCTTTCGTTTCCGGCTTACTTTTCATCACATGGCGCGGCATTCCAAACCGGCCCGCAGTTTCAGCTCGCTCATCAGGTGATCGAATTGTTCCGGATTGAGGGACTGGGCTCCGTCGCACAGGGCCCGGGCGGGATCGTTATGGGTCTCTATCATCAGCCCGTCCGCGCCTACCGCCAGTGCCGCCTTGGCCAGGGGCGGCACGTAAGAGCTGACCCCGACAGCGTGACTGGGGTCGACGATCACCGGCAGATGGGTTTTCTGCTTTAATACCACCACCGCGGAGAGATCCAGGGTATTTCTGGTCATGGTCTCAAAGGTCCGTATCCCCCGTTCACAGAGCACCACCTGGCTGTTGCCGGACGACATGATATACTCGGCGCTCATCAACAACTCCTCAATGGTATTGGACAAGCCTCTTTTCAGCAGCACCGGTTTTCTCATCATTCCTACTTCTTTCAGCAGATCGAAGTTCTGCATATTCCTGGCGCCCACTTGCACCATATCGATCTCTTCGAATAAAGGAACCTGGGTTTGATTCATAATTTCACTGACCACCGGCAGCCCGGTCTCCTTTTTAGCGACTACCAGCATGCGCAGGCCCGCCTCGCCCAGTCCTTGAAACGAGTAGGGAGAAGACCGCGGTTTGAAGGCGCCGCCCCGCAGTATCTTCGCGCCGCTGGCCTGAACGGATTGGGCCACAGCAATGATCTGCTCCTCGCTTTCCACTGAACACGGTCCTGAAATCACCGTGAAGGTGCCGGGACCGATCACCGCCTCCCCGACAGCTACCGGCGTATCCTCAGGATGCACCGTCCAGTTTACCGCTTTATAGGGCTCGGTCACCCGCCGGCCGTATTCGACAATAGCGCTGGTCTCGACGACATGCTCCATATCCACGCAGGCGGTGTTGCCAATCAGGCATACCGCCGTGTGTTCGGTGCCGGTACTGATGATGGTGCCGAAACCCTGCTGTTCAAATTCGGCGGCAAACGCTTTTATCATCGCTTCATCGATTCCCGGTTTCATAATAAATACCATGGCTGCTCAACTCCTTCTGACTTCCGCTACAACTGCGGCGATCTTCTTTCCATCTTTGACGCCTGCGCTCTCCACCCCGGAACTCATATCCAGGGCGTAGGGATGAAATCTGGTTATGGCTTCAGTTATATTCTCCGGCGTGATCCCGCCGGCGAGAATGAAAGGGCGCGGCAGGTGCCCGATCAAAGTCCAGTCAAAGCACCTGCCGGTGCCGTATCCGTTGTCCAACAATACGACGTCGGCCGGACTGGCCGCCGCCTGCTCGATATCCTGCCGGGATCTGACGGAATAGGCTTGCCAGATCGCCAGGGCCGGCTGCAGATCCCGCAGTCTTTTTATATAATCGCGGTCTTCGTCACCGTGAAGCTGGGCAATGCTGATGACGCCCCGCCGGTACAGGCGTACGATTTCCATCTCCTCCGTATCCACAAAGACGCCCACCGTTGCGACGGCCGGGGCTATCAGCCGGCGCAGTTCCTCCGCCCGGTTGGGGGAAATATAGCGGCGGCTTTTTTCGTAAAATACCAAGCCGGCAAAATCAGGTCCCGCTTTATTCACCGCTTCCGCATCCCCAGGGCGGAAAAGACCGCAAATTTTTATTTTCGTTGCGCTCATGATGCCGCTCCTCTAAATAACGCCAAGGTGGCGGCGATGTCATCCGACCGCATCAGCGCTTCGCCGATCAGTACCGCGTCGGCCCCGGCTTTTTTCAGGACCGCCACCTCCGCCGGGGTATGGATGCCGGATTCCGCTACAAACACCGCCGACGCCGGGATTTTGTCCCGCAGCCGGATCGCGTTGGCAAGATCGACACTGAAATTTTTCAAATTGCGGTTATTGACGCCGATCAAGGAGGCGCCGACTGATACCGCCGAACGTATTTCCGCCTCGTCGTGGGTTTCCACCAGAGCGGAGATTCCCAGAGAATCGCATATTTCCAAATAACTTGCCACCGTTGCCGTATCCAGCAGTGCGCAGATCAGCAAAACCGCGTCGGCGCCCAAGCATTTGGCCTGGTAGAGCTGGTATGCGTCTACGGTAAAATCTTTACGCAGCATGGGCAGCCTGAGCTCGGAACGGATCTCTCGAAAAATCTCATCCGACCCCAAAAAATAATGGGGCTCGGTAAGACAGGAAACACAATCGGCGCCGGCCGCCTTATATGCCTGGGCAATTTCCCGATAGGGAAAGTCCGGCGAAATAACCCCTTTGGAGGGAGACGCTTTTTTTATCTCACAGATAAAGGACAGACCGGGAGACCGCAGCCGGCCTTCGAAGCAAAAATCCTTCCGGGGCAGCGCCAAGGCCGCTGCCCGCATTTCCTCCAACGGAACTTTTTGCCGGGCCTGCTTGACTCGTTCGGCGGCCAGCGCCGCCAGTTCCTGCAAAATCATAACGATACCTCAGGCGGCCGGTTGGACTCGCAGATGAACTCTTCCAGTTTAGCCAGGGCCCGTCCGCTGTCGATGAGATATTCCGCCAGCTTTACTCCTTCCACCATGGAACCGGCTTTTCCGGCGATATACAAGCCGGCGCCGGCGTTTAAAAGTATCGTTGCCCGTTTCGGCCCTTTGACGCCGTTTAATATTGCCAGTGTGATTTGGGCGTTTTCCGCCGGCGTCCCTCCCACCAGCTCGCTTTTGTCACAGCGGCTAAAGCCGAAATCCTCCGGCTGGATGGTATAACTGCTGAAATGGCCGCCGCTGAATTCGCAGACCGTGGTCGGGGAAGACAAGGAAATTTCATCCAGTTTGTCCTGGCCGTACACGACCATACCCCGCTTTACGCCTAAATTGGACAGCACCCGGGCCAAGGGCTCCACCAGCTCCTCCGAATATACGCCCAGCAGTTGCAGATTGGCGGAAGCGGGGTTGGTCAGGGGCCCTAGAATGTTAAAAATGGTGCGGATCCCTAATTCCTTGCGCACCGGCCCCACATATTTCATAGACGTGTGGTAGCTCTGGGCAAACAGGAAGCAGAGGCCGATGGTATCCAGCAAGGCCAGGCAACGGGCCGGAGAAAGGTCGATCTTCACTCCCAGGGCTTCCAGGCAATCCGCCGCGCCGCTGCGGGAAGAGGCGGCCCGGTTGCCGTGCTTTGCCACTTTCACGCCGCTGGCGGCAATCACCAGCGATGCGGTGGTGGAAATATTGAAAGATTGTGCGCCGTCGCCGCCGGTACCGACGATCTCCAGCAAATCGTAATCGCACCTGACCGGCGCCGCGTGGGTACGCATGCCGACGGCGCAGGCGGTAATTTCGTCAATGGTTTCCCCTTTGGCGGACAGAGCCGTTAAAAATGCCGCCGTCTGCACCTGGGAAGTGGCTCCGCACATGATCTCGTTCATTACGGCAGCGGCTTCGTCGTAGCTCAGATCCTGCCTGTCAATTAATTTAACCGTTGCTTCTTTGATCATCGTCATGCTCCTTTCACATCGTTACGAAATTGCGAATAATCTGCATCCCGTCCGGAGTCATAATGGATTCGGGATGAAACTGTACTCCAAAAACCGGGTAATCATTGTGCATTACCCCCATGACCTCCCCGTCATCGGTCTCAGCCGTGACCCGCAGGCAAGGGGGAATAGTGTCATTCAACGCCGCCAGCGAATGATAGCGGGCCGCCTTGATCCGCGGCGGCAGGCCTTGAAAAAGAGGACAGCTGTTATCCAGAGCGATCTCGGAGGTTTTGCCGTGCATCAGCTTCCGGGCCGGAGCAACGGTAGCGCCGAAGGCGGCGCAGATGGCCTGATGCCCCAGACAAACGCCCAACTGGGGAATTTCTTTTCCCAGGGCTGCCGCCGTTTCCATACAGACCCCGGCATCCTGGGGATAGCCGGGCCCCGGCGACAAAACGATATGCGACGGGTTGAGAGCCTTGATGGCCGTCGCAGTCAGTTCATCGTTGCGGATGACTTTTATGTCCGGATTCAGCATGCCAATAAACTGATAAAGGTTGTAAGCAAAACTGTCGTAGTTATCAATCAGCAAAATCATGATTCCAATCCCTCCTGGGCGGTTTTCAGCGCCTGCACCATTGCTTTGGCCTTATTGACGCATTCCTCGTATTCATTTTCCGGGACGCTGTCGGCTACGATGCCTGCTCCCGTATGGACAAACACTTTGCCGTTTTTCTTGCAGGCAAACCGGATGGCAATACAGGTGTCCAGATTGCCGGTGAAATCCATATATCCGATGGCGCCTCCGTAAACACCCCGCTTCACGCCTTCCAGTTCATCAATGATCTGACAGGCGTGGATTTTGGGCGCGCCGGACAAGGTACCGGCGGGAAGCAACGCCTCCACCGCGCTCAAAGCGTCGCAATCCGGCCTGATTACCCCCCGGATTTCGGAGCCGATATGCATTACATGGGAGAACTTCTCTACGCTCATATGCTTCTCCACCCGCACGCTGCCAAACTCGCTGATCTTGCCGATATCATTGCGCCCCAGATCCACCAGCATGTTATGCTCGGCGCATTCCTTTTCATCCTTCAGCAGGTCTTGTTCCAACTGCCGGTCTTCTTCGTCGTCGCGGCCCCGGGGGCGGGTACCCGCCAGGGGAAAAGTATACAGCACCCGGTTTTCGAGTTTTACCAGGGTCTCCGGGGAAGCGCCGGCAATCTCCAAATCATCCCCGGAGAGATAAAACATGTAGGGCGACGGGTTGGTGGTCCGCAGCACCCGGTAGGCGTCCAACAGACTGCCCTCGAAACCGGCTTGCTGGCGGTTGGATAAAACCACCTGAAAAATATCTCCGGAGCGGATGTAGGATTGCGCTTTTTCCACCATCTCACAGAACTCTTGCCGACTAAAGGTCGGGCGCAAAAGGGATGTCATTTTCCCCGCGCTCTCCGTGCAGGGGGAACCGTGCAGAACCAGCTCCCGCATATGGGCCAGTTCCATGTCCGCGCGCCGGTATTCGGTTTCAATATGGTCGCAGCGAATGTTGACGATCAAAATAATCTTCTGGCGGAAGTGGTCAAAGGCAATTACTTTGTCAAACACCATCAGATCAAGATCCCTCAGCCCTTCCCCATCATCCGGAGTTAACTTTAAAGCGGGTTCGGCGTACTTGATGTAGTCATAGGCAAAGTAGCCCACCAGCCCGCCGGTAAAGGCAGGGAGATAATCGAAACGCGGGCTGCGGTTGTCCGCCAGTACCTGCCGGATCATTTCCGCCGGCCGGTTCGATTCAAGCGTAAGGGAAGAGCCAGCCCGCAACGTAACCTGGCCGTCGGTACAGGTCAGTTCCATTACCGGATCGTAGCCCAAAAAAGTATACCTGCCCCATTTTTGCCGGTTATCGACGGATTCCAGCATATAGCAGTGACGGCTGACGTTTTTGATTCTTCTCAGCACCTGTATCGGCGTGCTGCTGTCGGCATATATTTCACAGCTTACCGGAATCACCTGGTATTGCTCCGTTTCCGCCAGTTTCCTGATTTCCTCCAGCGAGGGTTTCAACATATCCGCTTCCCACCTTTCCATCCTTTATCTATGAACGCTAAAAAGCCCGTCCATGACATTACTGTCAAGGACGAGCTTTAATAATTAACTCGCGGTGCCACCTTGATTCACGGTCACGTGTACCGTGCTCTTAGCAGGATACCATCATATCCCCGGCAACTTACGTATGCCCACACGTCGCAGAATACTCGGCTTGCGCCTTTGACTGCGCCCTCAGCGGCCCATTTGATGACTTGTTTTCTGCCCACTCTCAGCAACGCGGGCTCTCTGTGAGAGCATGATCATCTTTACTTCCGCTTCAACGGTTTAAGCGATATTTAATTTTCGTTAGACTATCATATGGCTGCTCGGTTGTCAATGTTTTTATCGGCGCCTATGTTTGTCGGGTCTGTATTTCCCTGTCAGATCCGCTGTCTTCCCTGCGCTAAGAAGCGGCGTAAAGGAAATAGCGCGGAATAATTTTTCACCCACGCCTGCGATAATATTGCCCTGCCCTATTCCTTGGTCCGGGCGATCTCCCCCTGCAAATCCCGGAATATTTCCGTAGAGGAACGCAGGAAAGTGGAAACCGCCGGCGGCATTTTCACCTTTTCCTTTATGAACAACCGGGCAGCATCGGTGGGGCAGGCAGTCACACATAGACCGCAGCCGATGCAGCGCTCCGGCTGAACCTGGCTGTGATCGCCCGCGTCGACGATGGCACCCATGGGGCAACGCTCAATACAGGCCAAACAATGAATGCATAAAGCGGAGTCGTGTTCACAGTAATAATTGGTGGGATAAGCTTTGGCCGGCGCGGGATGCAATTTCAACATCCGCAGTCCGGCACAGCAATCAGGGCAGCAGTTGCAGATGACCTCCGTGCTCTCGGCGTTGCCGGCGGTTTGATGCACCAGGCCGGCCGCTTCGGCCTCGTCCAGTATTTGCAGCGCCTCTTCCCGACTGATGTACCGGGCCATCTTGAACTCTTCCACCATGCAGCGGGCATAAAAATCAAAGCCGATGCACATATCATGGGGTTTATGGCAGTCGGCGCCCTTGCCGGCGCCGGTCATATGATCGCGGCAGAAGCAGGGCGATACGGCGATGGTTTCCTTGCCCATAATGATCTCTTTGACATTATCGTAAGACACTACATTAT
>DATMYB010000508.1:0-23803 GCA_035561215.1 Syntrophomonas sp.
AGAAGCTGAACACTGCCAATCATCGCATGGAATATCAAATCGCCCAGTTGAGTTCCTTGCCTAGAATTGAAAAAATTGCGACTACCGAGCTCGGCATGCAAAAACCTGACCTGAACAAATCTATTGCGGTAAAAATTGAACCTCAACCGATTCAGGTAGCCAGCAGCCAGAAAAAAGAAACAACCAATCTGAGTGAAAAGCCTTTATATAAAATCTATACCAGCTTATCTTATCTGGCGCAAAACGGTCTGTAGAATAAGCTAAAATGAGGTGGACTGAATATGCAAACGATCAGTTTGCTGGTGAGAAAGCGTATTGTGGCGCTTTTTTTGTTATCTATAATAGCGTTTTTGGGCCTGGAAACAAGGGTATTCTGGGTTCAATTTGTCAAAGGCGCCGAATTGTCAGCTAAAGCTACCCAAAACCGGATGCGGGACGTGCCGGTGGAGGCCAAACGCGGCACCATAAGCGACCGTAACGGGCGCGAACTGGCAATTTCCATTAGTACCGATTCTGTTTATGCTATACCGGCGGAAGTTAACAAATCCCAAAAAGCCGACGAGACTGCTCGCCAACTGGCAGAAATACTTGATATGGACGAAGCCGCCCTTTTAAAGAGGATTACCCGTGCCAGTTCATATGAGTGGGTTAAACGCCAGATCAGCCCCACGGACGCTAAAAAAATAAGAGATTTGAACCTGGCTGGGATCGGGCTGACCGAAGAAAGCCGCCGCTTTTATCCCCGCGGCACCCTGGCCAGTCATGTACTGGGCATATCCGGCACCGACAATACCGGACTGGAAGGCATCGACAATTACTACAACGATCTGGTGGGAGGTAAAAAAGGACGGATTATAATCGAGCACGATGCCGCCGGCGCCAGCATTCCTGAAGCCATGCACAAATACATCGCTCCGGTTGACGGCGCCAACCTCACTTTGACCCTGGATGAAACCATTCAATATATAGCCGAAAGAGAGCTGGACAAAGCTTTTAAAGAATTTAAGGCCAAGAGCGCAGGGGTTATCGTAATGGACCCTAAAACCGGCGCCATTCTAGCCATTTCATCAAGACCTACCTTTGATCCCAACAATTACAGCAAGTATCCTGCTGCCAATCGGCGCAATTTTGCCATCAACGACTCCTATGAACCGGGATCCACCATGAAAATTACGACTGCTGCCATGGCGCTGGAAGAAGGCGTTGCCAATGACAGCAGCCATTATTATTGCCCCGGCTCGATTAAAGTCGGCAAAAAAAGCATAGGCGAAGCCAACAACAAAGCCCACGGTGATCAAACTTTTGCCCAGATCGTGGAGAATTCATGCAATGTAGGCTTTGTGCAGGTAGGTTTGGATCTGGGACTGGAGAGATATTATAAGTATCTCAACGGATTTGGATTCGGACGCAAGACCGGTATAGACTTGCCGGGCGAAGCGGAAGGGATATTGGTGCCGCAAAGCCGTGCCACCCAATTGGATCTGGCCACCATGGCCATGGGGCAGGCCAACGCAGTTACTCCCATTCAGTTGGTAACGGCTGTATCAGCAATTGCAAATGGGGGTAAATTAATGAAGCCGTACTTGCTTCAGGAAGCGGTAGATAATGACGGAAAAGTATTGAAAAAAAACGAACCGCAAGTGGTGAAACAGCTTATTTCCGAGGAAACAGCGCGCAAGTTGTGTTTGATTCTGGAAGGAGAGGTTACCCAGGGAACCGGAAGGAACGCGTATATTGAAGGCTACCGGGTGGGAGGCAAGACGGGAACAGCCCAAAAAATAAAACCTGGCGGCGGCTATCTGGAAGGAGAGTATATTTCCTCCTTTATAGGCTTGGCGCCGGCGGACGATCCCAGGTTGGTATGCCTTTTGGTGGTCGATTCTCCCCAGGGCTACCCCTATTACGGGGGCACCGTAGCCGCTCCCGGAGTGAGGGAAATTTTAAAAGATTCGTTGCGCTATATGAACGTGCCTTTGCGGGGAGAAAACAGCCAGAGCGAAGACCAAGAGGAAAATGCCAATGCAGTGCTGGTGCCCGATCTGGTTAACTTACCGTTGTCGGACGCGCTGACCAGCCTCAATAACCGGGGGTTGAATGCCAAGATAGAAGGCGAAGGCAATCTGGTATGGCAGCAGACTCCCAAAGCCCAGTCGAAAATTACCCGGGGGTCCCAGGTTATTGTTTATCTTTCTCCTTATTCGGGGGAAAATGGGGATACCGAGGTTACCGTTCCTGATTTGGAGGGCAAGTCCATGAAAGAAGTAGCTAAAATTCTGGCGGATTTAGGATTGCATTTATCTCCCGAAGGGTACGGAATCAGTTACGAGCAAACACCTCCGGCCGGCAAAGTGCTTTCCGCCGGTTCAACCGTGAAAGTAAAATTTCGCCCGCTGCAGGAATGAAGTAGTCTGTAGCATCTAAAAGTTTGATTCCACTGCAAAAAGCCTAATTTAATCGTGGGATGTATAAACATGGAGGAGCACTTGGCGCTGAGCCTGGCAACGGAATGTTTATACATTCCACAAGCAAATTATAAGTTTTTGCAGGGGAATCAAAGTTTATATTATCCGGCGAAAATTCTCACCATGAAGAGCGGCGAGGAAGGGGAAGACGGGGTAGGAAGCAATACTGGGCGTATTGCGATCGGCGACAACGTACCCCTGAGCCTCGTAAGCGAGGATTTAGCCGGCGGACGGATATAGGCTTCCCGGAAAGGCTAAGATTGCAATATAGAAAGGGGAAATCGCGGTGCACATAAAAGAATTATTCAATGGTCTTGCATACAAATTAATCAAAGGCTCAGACGATGTTGACGTTTTGGGTTTATGTTATGATTCCAGAAAGGCGGCGGAAGGCTTTCTGTTTGTATGCATTCCCGGTTTTAAAACCGACGGGCACCAATTTGCCCTCCAGGCTGTTGCCAACGGCGCCGGCGTTATCCTGGCGGAAAAGGAAATAGACCTGCCTAAAGGCGTCACGCTCCTGATAACCGATGATTGCCGCCAATCATTACCGTTGCTTAGCGCCAACTTTTACGGACATCCTTCCCGAGATCTTAAAGTGGTCGGCGTAACCGGCACCAACGGCAAGACCACCACCACCCACCTGATCAAAGCGATTCTGGAGGAAGCAGGATACAAGACCGGGATAATCGGTACCCTTTATGCGCGTATTGACGATACGGAGAAAGTCCTGGGCCATACTACGCCGGAGTCACTGGACATCGAAGAATTTATAGCGACCGCCCGGCAAGAAAACGCCCGTTATGTAGTTATGGAAGTTTCCTCCCACGCCCTTGATCTGGGCAGGGTGGATAGGATATTCTTTGACGCGGCCGTATTTACCAATTTGACTCAGGATCACCTCGATTATCATCAGGACATGGAACATTACGAACAATCAAAATTAAAGCTTTTCCAACAACCCCACGAGGGGACAGGCTGGTTCGCGGTCGTCAATGGGGATGATGCCTATGGCCAAGACTTCGTGGCGGCCTCTTCCCGGGCTTATACCTACGGGGTCAATCAGGAAGCGGACGTACGGGCGATTGAAGTCGATTCTAACCTTAAAGGCAGCAGCTTCAAAGTGGTTACTGCCGCCGAAGAATTTACGATCCATATGAAACTGATTGGATTATTCAGTGTATATAATGCCTTAGCCGCAATTTGTTACGCCTTGCATGAAGGCATTGACTCTGGTACCATCAAATCTGCATTGGAAAAAGTGTCCGGGGTAGCGGGAAGATTTGAGCAGGTGGATTGCGGACAGGATTTCACCGTGGTCGTGGATTATGCCCACACTCCCGACGGGCTGGAAAATATTTTGCGTACCGGTCGCCAAATCGCTAAAAACCGGCTGATAACGGTTTTTGGTTGTGGCGGAGACCGGGACCGCACCAAACGTCCTTTAATGGGGAAAATTGCTGCTGAATGGAGCGATTTCTGTATTGTCACTTCCGACAACCCACGCAGCGAGGATCCCGAAGCCATAATCGACGATATTGTGCCCGGGCTTCATGCGGTGCAGGATTCTCATTTTGCCAAGATCGTTGATCGCCGGGATGCCATTGAACATGCGATTCGTTTGGCCCGTCCCGGTGATCTGGTCATCATAGCGGGCAAAGGTCATGAAACCTATCAATTGGTCAAAGACCAGGTGCTGGACTTCGATGATCGCAAAGTTGCCCGTGAAGTTTTGAAAGGATTAACAGAGCAATGAATTTGCAATTGGGGTTTATAATCGACGCGGTCGGGGGACAATTATTATCGGGTAACGCTGCCGCCGTCAACAGGGTGGAGACCGATTCCCGCACAGTTCATCCCGGCAGTCTGTTTGTGGCCTTGCACGGGGAACGTTATGACGGCCATGATTTTGTAATGAAAGCGATTGAATCAGGAGCTGCAGCGGTGCTGGTGTCGCGCAAGGTTGAGATTTCTTCCGCGATCGGTGCCGCTGTTATTTTGGTGGATGATACCCTGATCGCTTTGCAGCAACTGGCCGCCCAATACCGGCGTACATTTTCCCTGCCGGTCATTGCCGTTACCGGCAGTGTAGGCAAGACCACTACCAAAGACATTTTGGCCGACTGCCTGGGGAGTCATTATAATACCCTTAAAACCCAGGCCAATTTTAATAATGAGATCGGGTTGCCTATGTCTTTGTTAAATCTGCGGCCATTTCATCAAGCGGCGGTTTTTGAAATCGGCATGCGAACGCCGGGAGACATCAGATATTTGGCCCAGCTTATGGAACCGAATTGCGCTATTATCACCAATGTGGAACCGGTTCATCTGGAAACCATGGGGTCGCTGGAAAACATTGCCCGGGCCAAATGCGAAGTATTTGAATTTATTAAGAACGACGGTTTTGTTTTGCTCAACGGTGACAACCGCTTGTTGCTGGAGGAGGCGGAGCACTATCCTTGCCAAAAATATTTTTTCGGTTGTATGGATCATTGCGATATTAAAATAAATTCTCTGGTGAACGACGGCGCCGGCATCAAGGTGCGGATACAAATGTTTGACCGAGGTGAAGAAGAGTTTTACCTGCCTGTGCCGGTCAGCCAGATGGCGTATAATCTTGCAGCCGCAGTGGGAATGGCGTATCTTATGGGAGTAGACAACGAGGAGATCAAATCGGCGCTGAAATCCTTCCATCCTGGCGGTAATCGCATGAATGTGATCAACCTGGCCGGCGGCGGAGTGCTCATTGACGATAGTTATAACGCCAACCCGATTTCAGTGGTAGCGGCCCTGGAAGCGTGTCGGGAAATCAGCCGGGGACGCAGGACGGTTGCCGTTTTGGGCGATATGCTGGAATTGGGCGCTTACGAACAGGAAGGCCATTTAAAAGCCGGTCAAAGGGCGGCCGAGGTTGGCATCGACCTGCTGGTAACCATTGGGTCCCTGGCCCAATATTATAGGGAAGGCGCACTGGCAGCCGGTATGAAAAAAGATAATACCCATCATTTTGACAGCCGGGAAGAGGCTTTAGCCTGGCTCAGAGACCATGTCAGTGACGCGGATGTAATTCTGGTCAAAGCTTCGCGAGGCATGCAGCTGGATATTCTGGCTCGCGATCTATTCGCTGAGAATTGACTTGGGGGAAATTATAATGCAGGACTATTTTATCAACGCATCGATTGCGGCAGGCATTGCATTACTGGTCTGTCTGGCCATGGGACCATTTATGATACCTTTTTTACATAGGCTCAAAGTTGGCCAGAACATACGGGATGACGGGCCCCGCACCCATTTAAGCAAAGCCGGCACTCCTACCATGGGCGGCGTGATAATCGTTACCGCGGTAATGGTGGCCGGGTTTCTTATGGCCGGGGCCAGTAAACAGGTTATGGTGGCCGTATTGATCATGCTGGCCGTAGGCGGTGTCGGTTTCTGGGACGATTTCATCAAGGTCGTCCAAAAACGCTCACTGGGCTTGCGGGCTCGTGATAAACTGCTGCTGCAAACCCTGATTGGTGTGGGACTGGGGTTGCTGCTGGTATTTTATCTGAACCGGGGCACCGAGCTTATTATTCCCTTTACCAAAATGAGGCTTGACCTGGGTTTTCTCTACATTCCTTTTATCGTGGTGGTTTTGCTTGCCACCTCCAACGGAGTCAACCTTACCGACGGGTTGGATGGATTGGCCGCCGGAGTGACTGTGCCGGTAGCCTTTGCCTATATTATAATTTCGATCATGCTGGGTAATTATAATATGATGATCTTTGGTGCGGCACTGATCGGCGCCTGCTTGGGATTCCTGGTTTTCAACCATTATCCGGCCAAGGTTTTCATGGGAGATACCGGTTCTATGGCTATCGGCGGCGCAATAACCGCTCTGGCGGCCATAAACCGGTCTGAAATCGTATTGGTTATTATCGGCGGGGTTTTTGTTATAGAGGCCCTGAGCGACATCATTCAGGTAATATCTTTTAAAACCACCGGACGCAGAGTGTTTAAAATGGCTCCTCTGCATCATCACTTTGAATTGAAGGGATGGTCGGAACGCAAAGTCGTGCTGATGTTCTGGCTGCTGTCATTGGGATTTGCCCTGCTGGGGATATTTTCATATAAAAGCATCGGATAGGAAGTGTATTCGGTTTGAATTTTACGGATAAACAGATTTTAGTGGTAGGATTAGCCCGCAGCGGTATGGCGGCATTGAAAGCGCTGCATAAAAGGGGCGCCCGTTTGACCGCCTATGATGCCAAGGAGGAAGCTGAACTCGGTGATGATATTGCCGAAATACGTTCTATGGGAATCGATGTCTATGCCGGTGTATTGCCACCCATAAGCCCGGAGCTTGATCTGGTAGTGGTCAGCCCGGGGGTGCCGCTGGAAAGTGAACCGGTACAATCCGCTCAAGGTCTGGGGATTGAAGTGATCAGCGAACTGGAACTGGCGTATATGATAAAGCCGGCCCAATTGGAAATGCTGGCGGTAACCGGTACCAACGGCAAAACCACCACCACCGCTCTGCTGGAGCAAATTCTGCTGGCGGCAGGACGTCACGCAGTGGCAGGAGGAAATATTGGGGTAGCCCTCTGCTCTCAGGTAGAAGAAATGCAATCCGGTTACATCGCCGTCGAAGCCTCCAGTTTTCAATTGGAAACCACCCGCACCTTCCGACCCCATGTAGCCGGGATACTTAATATAACGCCGGATCATCTTGACCGGCACAAGAGCATGGATGGATATATAGCCGCCAAATCCAAAATATTTGCCCGTCAGACCGGGGATGATTACCTGGTGCTTAATTACGAAGATGAATTGGTAAAAAGGATAGGCGATCAGGCTACCGCCCGGATCATATATTTTTCCACCGACCGTCAACTGGAGGAAGGGGTTTTCGTGGCCGCAAACTCGATTCAAATGAAGCGGCCAGGGGAGTGCCTGGAACTGCTGCCTCTAAATCAGCTGCGGCTGCGGGGCCGGCATAATCTTGAAAATGTATTGTGCGCGGTTGCCATGGCTTGGGTCGACGGGGTCAGCCCCGCCAGCATTGCCGAGGCTCTGTGCAGTTTTGGGGGAGTAAGACATCGACTGGAAGAAGTGGCCTGTCATAATGACATTCTGTATATAAATGACTCCAAAGGCACCAACCCGGACTCCACCATCAAAGCGCTGAACGCTTTCGATCGCCCGATTGTATTGATCGCCGGCGGTCGAGCCAAAGGCGGCAGTTACGCGGAGGTGGCGCGGGAAATCAGCTGGCGGGTCAGAGAACTGGTACTGGTAGGAGAAGCTCGGGAAATGATCAAATCGGCAGTAATGGATACCGGCTTTAGGAATATACATGAGGTAGAGGATTTTCCCGCGGCAGTATACAAGGCTCATCAACTGGCCCGTCCCGGCAACGTGGTATTGCTCTCGCCGGCTTGCGCCAGTTGGGATATGTTTCCCAGTTTTGAACATCGCGGCGATCAATTCTGCCAGATCATTAACGATATCATTAACCAGCGTCCGTAGCCGGAAAAGGCGGCGGGGCTAATCCGCAATACATGACTCGGAGGGCGAAATTATGCGGTTAAAAAAAGGGCCGCCGGATTTTGTGCTGTTTATAACCACCTTGGCCTTAATAGGAATCGGCTTAATCATGGTTTTCAGTTCCAGTTCGGTAACAGCCAATGTCAATTACGGCGATGCCTACTACTATTTTAAAAAACAGCTTATGTGGGCGGTTGCCGGTATAATTGCCATGCTGGTGGTAATGAAGCTGAATTTTAACCGCCTGCGCGATTTTGCCGTACCCCTTTTTGCATTGGCCGTAATATTGCTGGTATTGGTGGTAACTCCGCTGGGAATGGAAGTAAAAGGATCTTCCCGCTGGTTTCAGTTGGGACCGGTCAACTTTGCTCCGTCTGAATTCGCCAAGCTGGCTATGGTCATGTTTCTGGCCCGGTGCATGGAGATCAAAATCAATGATATTCAGTCTTTCACCGGCGGGGTATTGCCCTATGTGTTTTTGATGCTGGTAGGCTGCGGATTGATTATGCTGCAGCCCGATTTAGGCACCGCCCTTGTATTGGCGGGGACGGTGTTCTTCATGATGCTGGTGGCGGGAGCCAAAATGTCCCATCTGGGATTGCTTATTTTGCCGGGGGCGGCGGCGGTGATGGCAGCCATAATTTTCGAACCGTATCGCCGGGAAAGGCTGATTGCTTTTACCAACCCCTGGAAATACGCTAACGACGAGGGCTTCCAGACCATTCAATCATTATATGCCCTGGGTTCGGGAGGATTATTCGGCATGGGACTGGGGCGCAGCCGTCAAAAATTCTTCTATCTGCCCGAGCAGCATACCGATTTTATATTTGCCATTCTCGGCGAGGAATTGGGCTTTATCGGAGTCACCCTCGTTTTGGGCTTGTTTTTACTTTTTGCCTGGCGGGGATTTAAAATAGCCATGAATGCCCCCGATACTTTTTCCAGTCTGCTGGCGGCGGGAATAACGATTTTAATCTGTTTTCAGGCTTTAATAAATATTGGCGTTGTTTCCGGTGCTCTGCCGGTTACCGGGATTACGCTGCCATTTATAAGTTACGGAGGCACGTCGCTGCTGTTTACCATGATTGGAGTAGGTTTGCTGTTAAATATATCGCGCTATTGTCCGAATAAATAAGTTGAGGTGCTTAAAGCATGAAAATCATAATCAGCGGCGGAGGGACAGGGGGACACATTTATCCTGCCCTGGCTATAGCCGGCGAATTGAGAGAGCGGCTGCCGGAAGTGCAATTGTTGTATGTGGGCACGCCGGCGGGAATGGAAAGCAGAATTGTGCCGGAAGCCGGGATAGCTTATCAGTCGTTGGATGTAAGCGGGATCAATCGCACCTCGATGCTGAAGGCCGGGAAATCAGTCGTTAAATTTCCCAACAATTTCTTTCAGGCTCGTAAAATCATAAAAGAATTTAATCCGGATATTATCGTAGGCACCGGCGGGTACGTATCCTTCCCGATCGTTCTGGCCGGTACCTTTATGGGCGTAAAAACTGCGATTCACGAACAAAATGCCTACCCCGGATTGGCCAACCGCAACCTGGCCAAAAGAGTGGACCGGATACTGCTTACTTTTCCCGAGGCCGGACAATATCTAAATACAGATAAGAACAAGATCAAAATTACCGGCTTGCCGGTGCGTAAAGAAATGATGCGAGTCGACAAACAACAAGCTCGGCGTACACTGGGTTTGGATGCGGAGTTGTTCACCTTGCTGGCTTTTGGCGGCAGTTTGGGCGCCAAAACCATCAACGACGCGGTGCTGGACTTCATAGACCGGAGCCGCCATCAAGGGCTGCAGATTATATGGATCACCGGCGAGTCAGCCTATGAGCAGATGCAGGAGAAACTGGCGGAAAAATTTGACCTGAAAACGATCCGTCCCCGCATAACGGTGTTTCCTTATCTGAACAATATGGAACAGGCCATGGGGGCGGCAGATTTGGCGGTATGCCGGGCGGGCGCCAGTACCGTCAGCGAGTTGGAGGTGGTGGGATTACCGGCCATCCTGGTTCCTTATCCCTTTGCCGCTGATAATCATCAGGAAAAAAACGCCCGGGCGCTGACTGTAAAAAACGCCGCTTATTTAGTCATTGATGAATTCTTCGATGGCAATGAGCTTAATAAAAAAGTTCAGGAATTGCTTAAACAACCGGAGAAATTAAAAATAATGGGGCAAAATATGTTAAAAGAAGCTAAACCCAACGCTTTAAAGGAAATCGTGAACGAAATCCTGAAACTAGTAGTCTGTTAGATCTAAAAATTTATTTTATCCGCCGAGAAAAGTTTTTGCAGGGCAAGGGGTCGTCGCTTGTACTACTGGATGTATTGCGATCGACGACAACACAGCCCTAAGCCTCGCAAGCGAGGATTTAGCCGGCGGGAATGAATGTGTCTAACAGACTACTAGACAACTATGCTCTAAGGGGGTATTAAAACATGTCAAATATGGACGACATAAAACGCAAAGTATTGAAGGAATGTAACACGGTGGCGATTGTAGGTCTGTCGGACAACCCTCAGCGCACCAGCAATCGTATCGGCAACTATTTACAGCAAGCCGGTTACAAAATCGTGCCGGTCAATCCCCAAATCGAAACAGCGTTAGGAGAAAAAGCTTATCCGGATCTAGCCTCGATTCCCTTCGAAGTGGATGTGGTGGACGTATTCCGACGTCAGGAAGAAATCGATAATGTGATCGATGCGGCCCTAAAGATAAATCCCAAAGCCATATGGCTGCAATTAGGTCTTACCTGCACTGGCGACAAGGCCCGGGTAACAGAAACCGGCACTGATCTGATTGAGGACTGCTGCATGATGGTGGAACACCGCCGGCTGGCGAACTAGTAGTCTGTTATATCTAAAAGTTTTTTATCCGGCGAGATAAATTGGCGCAGGGGAAAGCGGAGGAGTAAGTAGGACGTATTGCGGGTCGACAACAACGCAGCCCTGTGCAAATTTAGCCGGCGGGAGGCAAAGTTGTAGGTGACGCAGACTGCTGGCGTCAGTCCTGAGTCTCCAACAGCGCATCTACCTGTTCCAGCAAAGCGCCGATCCCTTGTCCGGTAAGGGCGGAAATCACTGGTCCCCCTGCGGATAAGGACGGCTGGTCCAGGCGGTCAGCCTTGTTGAATACCGTCAATATGCGGTTTTTATCTGCCCCCAGCTCGCTCAATATCTCCTCCACTACCATCATTTTTTCCAGGTAGTTGGGATCGGACATATCCGCCACCTGCAGCAGCAAATCCGCATCCACTGCTTCTTCCAAAGTAGAACGGAAGGCCGCCAGCAAATGGGGCGGCAGATTTTGAATAAACCCTACCGTATCTGTCAGCAATATTTCACGGCGGGAAGGCAAATGGATTTTTCTGATGGTGGTATCCAGCGTCTGGAACAGTCTGCCGTCGGCTTCCGCCTGTTGGTTGCCGCTACGATGACCGACCTGGCAAAGGGCGTTGAACAACGTCGACTTACCGGCGTTGGTATATCCTACCAGGGATACGGTTTTTATACCAGTACGATAGCGTTGCCTGCGCTGCAGATCTCTGGTCTTTTGCACCTGGTCCAGTTTCTTTTTTATGGTTTGAATGCGCCGGCGGATGTAACGACGGTCCAACTCCAGCTTCTGCTCGCCGGCGCCGCGAGTGCCGATGCCGGCCCCCAACCGGCTCATGTCCGCGCCTTTTCCGATCAAGCGCGGCAGGCGATACTCCAGTAATGCCAGCTCCACCTGCAGTTTACCTTCGCTGGAACGGGCCCGCTGGCTGAAAATATCAAGAATCAGCATGGTGCGGTCGACCACTCTGAAGTCCAGGGCTGCTTCCAGGTTGCGCAGTTGCACCGGCGTAAGCTCCCGGTCAAATATAATTACATCCGGCTCCAATTCATCGGCCAGATGTTTCAGTTCCTGCAATTTGCCGCTGCCGATATAGGTTACATGATCCAATTTCTCCCGGGCCTGCACTAAGGTGGCGATGACTTCCCCGCCAGCCGTCTCGGTCAGACCTTTAAGCTCTTCCATAGCATCTTCAAAATTCTCGGACCGGCGTCCCAGATCCGCTCCTGCCAAAATCGCTTTCTCATTTTTTCCTGCCTGCATGGTTTGGCTCCTTTGCTGCACGTCTCTTGCCCCCTTGGAGTTGAGGTGGTTTTATCTTTTTATTTGGTCCGCTGTTTTTTCGCTGCCGGGTCGAACCGGTTGGCTTCCCATCCTCACGTTCAGAATTTTTATCCCCTCGTGCCAGCAAGCCTTTGGGCGAGGTATTGAGCAAATCTTCCCGGCCGCAGCTCAGCAGCGCTTCTCTGACCAGCTGGCGGTTGCGGGGATCCCGGTACTGCAGCAAAGCCCGCTGCCACTTGCGTTCCCGCTCCCGCCGCGGGATACTCACCTGGCTTTTGCTGACCGGATCCAGGCCGGTATGATACATACAGGTGGATATGGTCATGGGAGTGGGGGTAAAATTCTGCACTTGTTCCGGATAATACTGGAGATGGTCGCGGACGAATTCCGCCAGTTCGATGGTATCTTCCAGTTCGCTGCCGGGATGAGCCGAAATAAAATACGGTATCAGATACTGGTCCTTGCCCAATTGCCGGTTGACTTTGCCGTACATTTCCATAAACTTTTTATACTCTGCCTGGGAAGGCTTGTGCATCAGTTTCAGCACCCGGTCGGAGATGTGCTCGGGAGCGATTTTAAGCTGCCCTCCCACATGGTAGCGGCAGAGATCTTTCAAATACCGGCCGGAAGTGTCCCGCAGGATCAGGTCATAGCGCACTCCGGAGGCGACAAACATGTGCTTGACGCGCTGGTTGCGGCGCAATTTCTGCCACAGCCGCACCGAAGGTCCGTGATCTGTTTGCAGGTTTTTACAAACCGCCGGGTAAAGACAGCTTTCCCGCCGGCAGCTGCGGCAACGTCTAACGTCCGCTCCACCCAGTCCGAACATGTTGGCAGAGGCCGCCCCCACATCAGGAATGACGCCTTTGAAATCAGGATGGCGGCTGATTATATCGACCTCCCGCACAATGGAATTCATGCTGCGATTTTGAATGAATTTGCCCTGGTGCAGTCCCAGCGAACAAAATGCGCAGCCGCCGAAGCAGCCGCGATGCGTGGTCACGGAGAACTGCACCGGTTCCAGCGCCGGTATACCTCCCCGGGTATCATAGTCCGGGTGGGCCCGGCGGGTGAATTCCATATCATAGATTTCATCCATCTGGGCGGTGGTCAGCGGCAGCGCCGGAGGATTGACCGTCACCCAGCGGTCCCCGTGTTTTTGCGCCAGTGCCCGGGCGCAGTAAGGATTAAGTTCCAGGTGGATCAAGCGGGTGGCTTCGGCAAAAGCCGCCGGATCGTCCCGCACCTCTTCAAAAGCTGGCAGTTCCAACGCGTTTTCCGGCAAGGCGGCGCTCATATATACGGTGCTGCGCAGTTGGGTCAGACTGCGAATGTCTTTGCCATTTTGCAGTTGGCGAGCGATTTCCAACAACGGGTGCTCGCCCATCCCGTAGACCAACAAATCGGCTTTGCTGTCCGCCAGCAGGGAACGCCGCACCTGATCGCCCCAATAGTCATAATGAGCCAGCCGGCGCAAGCTGGGTTCAACCCCGCCAATAACCACCGGCGCCCCCGGCCAGGCCTGACGCACCAAGCTGGTATAAACGATGCTGGCCCGGTCGGGGCGCAACCCGGCCTGACCGCCGGGGGAATATAAATCCTCGTGGCGTCTTTTTTTATCTGCGGTGTAATGGTTGACCATACTATCCATGTTCCCTGCAGATATGGCAAAAAACAAACGGGGCCGCCCCAGTTTGCGTACATCGTCGGTGGTCTTCCAATCCGGCTGGGCAATAACCCCTACCCGCAGCCCGTGCTTTTCCAGGAACCTGCCCAGCAGCGCCGCTGCCCAGGCGGGATGATCCACATAGGCGTCGCCGGAGACAAAGATTATATCCAGTTCATCCCAGCCGCGTTCATCCATGTCTGCACGGCTAACGGGCAAATACTTCATCGTCATTTCCTTCCGTTCTTGCTTCTTCCAGCAAATCGCTCAACCGCTCCCATTCCCGGTAGGCAGTCAGCAATTTTTCTTCCAGTTCTTTATAAGCGGCAGTCACGGCGCGGGCACTTTCTTCATCGCTGTAAGTAGCCGCGTCGGACAACATCAACTCGGTTTGTTGCTTGCTTTCCTCCAGCTCCGCGATCTGCGCTTCTATTTCCTCCAGGGCACGCGTGTGCCGGCGCAGTATGCGCTGCTGCTCTTTTTGCCGCTCCCGGGCTTCCGTATCAGGTTTGTTCCGCTCCCGGGCAGCTTGCTTGCGGACCTCCAGGTCGGCTTGGCTGCGGTCCTTTATTTTCTCCTGATAATAGGTGTAATTGCCGTTATATGATTCCAGTTTTCCATCCTGGAAGGTAATGATTTTTTCGGCCACCTGGTCGATAAAATAACGGTCATGGGATACCAGCAAGACCGTGCCTTCATAATGCCGCAGCATGTACTCCACCGTCTGGCAGCTATCCAGGTCAAGATGGTTGGTGGGTTCGTCCAGCAGCAGAAAATTAGCCCCAGAAAGGATCAGCTTCAGTAAAGCCAGGCGCCCTTTTTCCCCGCCGCTCAAATGATCCACCTGTTTAAAAACATCGTCCTCACTGAAGAGCATAGCTCCCAGCACCGTACGTGCCTCTTCGATCTTCAGTCCGGAGCTGTTCAAAATCTCCTCCAGTACGGTACCGCCGCCGTTCAATTTCTCGTATTCCTGTTCGTAATAACCGACTTCCACCCGGCTGCCCAGGCGTACTTCCCCCTCATCCGCGGCCAGGTGACCGCTGATTATTTTTAATAAAGTCGTCTTGCCGCAGCCGTTGGGCCCCACCAGGGCTATTTTTTCGCCTTTGCGGATATCCAGATCCAGTTTTTTTAATAGCGGTGCGGAGCCGAAGGATTTCGTTACCGCTCTCAGGCTCAGCACATCCTGACCGCTGGCCTGATTTATATCCAATGCACGCAAGGCCAGCTTTTTATCCTGCTTGGGCTGATCGATCCGCTCCAGCCGCTGCAGTTGTGATTGCCGTCCCCGGGCCTGTTTGGCTTTTATGCCGGCCTTGAAGCGGCGAATATAAGCTTCGGTTTCTCGAATATACTCCTGCTGCTTGTCATATGCCCTTTGCCAGGCCAGATCAGCGGCAGCTCGCTTAGCCAGATACTGACTGTAGTTCCCTTCGTATGACGACAAGGCCCCCCTGCTCAAATCTAAAATTCGCGTGGCCGTCTTGTCCAGAAATCTGCGGTCATGAGAAACGACCAATACCGTACCTGCATAGCTTTTCACAAACTCTTCCAGCCACTCCACCGAAGGGATATCCAGATGGTTGGTAGGTTCGTCCAGGAAAAGCAGATCCGGCTTGCGGGCCAGCAGACGCCCCAGATTGAGGCGGGTTTTTTGTCCGCCGCTGAGATTGCGGGCCTCCTGCTGGTAGCTGTCCGCCTCAAAGCCTAATCCGCTTAAAATTCGGCGGGTATTGTTTTCGCAGGCATAGCCGTCCGCTCTTTCATATTCTTCGTTCAGCCTCCCATAGCGATCTATGAGTTTATCCAAATCGTCTGCTCCGGCAGACATAGCCGCTTCCAGTTCATGGAGCTGGCGGCGCTTTTCCAGAATACCGGCGTAGCTTTCCAGCATCGCATCCCAAATGGTGGTGCGGTCTTCATATTCAGCCAACTGCTCCAGATAGCCCAAGGCCAGACCGGATGCATAAGTGATTTCCCCGCCATCCGGGGCCAGCAGCCCGATCATGCATTTGAGCAAGGTGGTTTTGCCGGCGCCGTTGACTCCTACCAGTCCTACCCGTTCCCGGTCCTGTATGGTTAAATGCACATCTTTGAGAACATCCTGACCGCCGAATGACTTGTTCAGTTTCTGCGCTTGTAGAATTATCATATAATCACCAATTATTCTCTCCGCATGGATTAATTCGTTTATTATGCCCTTCCCCAACTCATACAATATATCATTTATTCGCCCTGCGGTCATCTGCTGGCACGCAAGCCAAAAACCTGCTCCGGAACAGGTGCAGGTTTTTGCTATCGTTGTTTTTTATTCTTATTTTGTAGTCTGTAACATCGAAATGTTTATTTTATCCGGCGAGAAAAATTTTCGCAGGAGAAGGCGCCTCCTCCGTCAATCTGCAACCACCCAAATTATGTTCATAAACAGTCATGCCGGTTAACCCAGAGCCACATCCAGAATCATCATGATAAGAAACCCGAACATAACACCCAGGGTACCTGTGTTGGAGTGCTCCCCCAGATGGGCCTCGGGAATTAATTCCTCCACCACCACGTACATCATCGCTCCGGCGGCGAAGGATAACAGCCAAGGCATATAAGGGGAGATAACGCCGGCAATCAGCACTATGGAAATACCAAAAATAGGTTCCACTATCCCCGACATACTGCCTAAAAAGAACGCTCTTCCCACACTGATCCCCTCCTGCCGTAAAGGCAGGGAAATAGCTGCGCCTTCGGGGAAATTCTGTATTCCGATGCCCAGTGCCAGTGCCAAAGCGGCGGTATATGCAGCCGGATCGCCGGCGTGCTGGGCGGCCAGCGCAAAGGACAATCCTACGGCCATGCCTTCCGGAATATTGTGCAGGGTTACCGCCATGACCAGCAGCGAAGTTCTCTTCATACTTGAAGACAGGCCTTCCACTTGGTCAGCTTGCGGATGAAGATGGGGAATCAATCGATCCAATCCCAATAGAAATACAACACCGAGAATAAATCCACCTGCCGCAGGTATCCATCCGACCAGTCCATTGGCCTCAGCTTCCGTAATCGCGGGAATCAAAAGACTCCAAACCGAGGCGGCAATCATAACCCCAGCCGCAAAACCCAAAAATACCTTCTGCACTTTACCGCTCATAGTGCGGTGGAATATAAACACCATACCCGCGCCCAGCGTCGTCATCAGAAACGTGAAACCGGTGCCGGCACTTGCCCACATTAACGCCTCAGCCATTACTCAACCTCTTTCTCATGGCAGCGATTTTATGATTATTATCCTACAGATATCACCCGATTAAAAGCTCCGTAACCACCAACCGCTTGATTGACTATGCACCGATTCTTGTCCTATCGCAATATTGATGTGGTTTCACAATAATCGGCCAGTTTTGCAGAACAACCTCCGTAATCACCGGATCATACATTTTGCCTGAATTCATTTTAATCTCCTGCATACATTGCGACAGCGATACCGCCCTGCGGTATTTCCGGTCGCTTAACATAGCGTCTATGGAGTCTGCCAGAGCAATAATTCTCGATCCTATGGGGATATCTTCAGCCGCCAGACCTAGCGGGTATCCTTTCCCATCCCAGCATTCGTGGTGATGGCGTACGATTCTGGCTACTTCACCAAAGTCATTGACTTTTTTTAGAATCTGAAATCCAATCTCCGCATGATCTTTCATCAGATCCCATTCATTATCTGTCAAAGCCGATGATTTTATTAAAACGGCATCCGGAATCGCGATTTTTCCGATATCGTGCAAATGCGCCGCAATATGAACCGCTTCGGTCTCCGTCTCTGACAAATTCATCTTCTGACAAATCGGCAGCGTTATATCGCTTACCCGCTGGGAATGACTGGCCGTATATGGATCGCGCGCATCCATAGCAGCAACGATAGCTTCAATTAAATCATGATAGATCAATAATTTGCCTCTCATATTTTTATGCTCACTCCGTTTCATATGTCGGTTTCATCATTCCCATTTCATTTGGACGCATCGGCAACTGTAAACAGCAACTCTATACTTATACTGGTTAATCGTAGGTTAGTATAAGCTAACTCGGTTGTCAATACATATCCGCAACGACAGCAACGAATCGCTTAAATTTGCTCATCGAAATATTTTGTGCTAGTCTATGGTCAGTGGAACATAATCGCTGGAAAGGAAAAGATGTCCATGAAAATTCAGGAATCTTCTGAGATGTATCTGGAAACTATCCTGGTTTTAAGTCATAAGAACCCTCAAGTAAGATCCATAGATGTTGTTAACGCCCTCGACTTTAAGAAATCAAGCGTCAGTGTGGCTATGAAAAAGCTGCGGGAAAACGGATATATTGAAATGGATAACCAGGGCTACATCAAATTGACCGATAAAGGGCAGGAAATCGCCGAAACCATGTTTGAACGGCATGTATTCTTCTCCGACTGGCTGATCAAATTAGGCGTGGATCAAACTGTCGCTGTTGAAGATGCCTGTCGCATAGAACATGTGATCAGTCCGCAAAGTTTTGCCGCTATCAAGAATTATGTAAAGGATGCAAAATTCTGATATTGCCTCGGCAAAAATAACAGCAACATAAACGACACGATGGTCGTATATGTTGCTGTTTAATGTTTTCTAAAACATAATCAAACCCCAGGCGAGGTTGTTTTTCCGTCTCTTAATTTGCGTCCGAAATATAATCCGGATGGGGGGATGAGCCCAGTTTAGCTCACCGCCGGAACGTTTCCTGTATGGAAACGTTCTAACCCAGATACGCCTCTTTAACCAATTCATTGTTAAGCAATTCCCCGCCCGGACCGCTCAAAACCACGGAACCGGTCTGCAGGACGTAACCGCGATGGGCAATTTTTAACGCTTTCAACGCATTTTGCTCCACCAGCAGGATGGTCATGCCTTCGTCATTCAATTCCTGGATAACTTTGAAAATATGATCTACCAATAACGGGGCCAAGCCCATGGAGGGTTCGTCCAGCAACAGAATGGTCGGGTTGCTCATCAGCGCCCGCGCCATTGCCAGCATCTGTTGCTCGCCGCCGCTTAAGGTTCCGCCTTTTTGGCTGCGGCGCTCTTCCAGGCGGGGAAACAACTCAAACGCTTTGCCCATATTGCGGCGGATGACGGCCTGGTCTTTGAGGCGAAATGCGCCCATCTCCAAGTTTTCTTCCACCGTCAGCCGCGGAAATATTTTACGTCCTTCCGGTACGTGGGCAATACCCAAAGCGGCAACTTCATGAGGGGGGAGCTTTTCAATACTTCTGTCTTCAAAATAAACGCTGCCGGTACGTGGCTTTAATTGTCCCGAGATGGTCTTCAGGGTGGTGGTTTTGCCCGCCCCGTTGCTGCCGATCAAGGTCACGATCTCGCCCGCCTGCACTTCCAGCGAAACTCCTTTTAAAGCTCTGATTTCTCCATAAAACGTTTCAATGTCCTGTAATCTAATAACCGGAGTCATTGCCGGGCCTCCTAACTCGCTTCCTGTCCCAGGTAAGCTTTGATTACCTCTGGATTGCTGCGTATTTGCTCAGGGTTTCCCTCCGCAATTTTCACCCCGTAATTAAGCACGGTGATACGGTCGGAAATTCCCATCACCACTTTCATGTCGTGTTCAATTAAAAGGATGGTAATTTTTTTATCGTCCCGCAAGCGCAATATAAATTCTCTCATTTCGTCCGTTTCGCGCGGATTCATGCCGGCAGTGGGTTCGTCCAGCAACAGCATTTTAGGTTTGACTGCCAAAGCCCGGGCTACTTCCAGGCGACGCTGATCGCCGTAGGGCAAGCTGCGAGCCAGTTCCCTTTCCTTTCCTTCCAACCCGGCATAGCGCATAAGCTCCCGAGCCTCGTCAAAAGCCCGTTCCTCCTCCCGGCGCACTTTGCCGGTGTTGAACACGATGGGTCCCAATCCCGACTTCAAATGCAGATGCATCCCCACCAGCACGTTTTCAATCGCCATCAAACCGGGGAAAAGGCGAATGTTCTGAAAGGTACGTGCAATACCGACGGAAGCTGCCCGATCAGGCTCCATTTTCGTCATATCATGGCCGTCAAATACCAACTCACCCTCATCCGGATGGTAATTACCGCTGATAATATTAAAAAAAGTAGTTTTGCCGGCGCCGTTTGGTCCGATTATGCTTTCAATATGGCCTTCATTAAGAGAAAAATCCACATCATCAATAGCCATCAGACCGCCGAATGATTTTTTAATTCCTTTTGCTTCAAGTAACATCGGGACGATCCTCCTTTTGCGCCAGAGCATTGGCCTTGCGTGCTCTGAACCATTCCGGCAGCGAGCGTTTAGCCGGGAATATTCCTTGTGGTCGGTAAATACACATGATAATCAAAATTAAGCCGTAGATCATTTTCTCATACTTGGCCGGGTCCACCTGCGATGGAATATTGAGAATCCCTTGGGCGGACAATTGCCCTAGGTACTCGGAAAATTCCTTCAGGATATTAAGCTGCAGCATAACCACAGCCACAGCCCCGATAACGGCCCCTGATACGTTGCCCATGCCGCCCAGGATAACCATGCTGAGTATGCCGATAGACTCCATAAAACCAAAACTGGAAGGATCCACAAAAGTCTGTTTGGCGGCAAAAACAACGCCCATAGCGCCGGCGAAAGAAGCGCCGATAACAAAAGCCAGCAGTTTCATACGCACCACCGGCACGCCCATAGCCCGTGCCGCCAGCTCGTCTTCACGGATGGCCGCCCAGGCCCGCCCGATTCTGGAAGAATCAAGCCGCTTGGCAATCAAAATCGTCAGCAACACCACTGCCAGTACAATGAAATAAAAATGAATCGGGGCGTTTAACACATAGCCGAATATTTCAGGGGGCTGAATGGGCGTCAGCCCTTTGGGCCCGTTGGTGATATTGATGGGTTTATCCATATTGTTGAACAAAATACGAATGATCTCGGCAAATCCCAGGGTTACGATGGCCAGATAATCCCCGCGCAGTCTTAATACCGGCAAGCCCAGCAAAAAGCCCAGCAATCCGGCCAACAAAGCTCCGACAATCAAAAACAGCCAGAACCAGTTGCCTGAAACCGGGAAATGAGCCAGTGTAGCCGGAATAAAATTACCCGCCTGGGAAGTAGCAAAAATAGCATAGAAATAAGCGCCGAAGGCATAAAACGCCACATAGCCAAAATTCAAAAGGCCGGCAAAGCCAACCACAATATTCAATCCTATAGCCAGAGAAACGTATATGCCGACTTGGGTGATAACGTCCAGGTAATAAGTATTCTGCATCCCTACCGTCGGCATTACCGCAAATAATAAAATAACGCCCAGAACACCTTTTATTAATTTAGGCGCTTGTAATTTATAAAGCACGAACAATGACACCAGGAATAAAATGAAGGCCAAATTCGATTGCGGCAGCAGGAAGAAAATCACACTGGGCGCAATCGCCATGAACCACCCTAATATTTTCTGCACCGTTCGGGAGTCTTGCATCACTTTCTCATTCATTCATCACACCTTCTCCCGAACTTCTTCACCCAACAGACCGCTGGGTTTCAGAATCAATACCAGAATCAATATAACGAAGGCAAACACATCTTTATATTCCGCTCCCATGGCGCCGTTCGTCAAAATACCCAAGGAGGCAGCCCCCACTGCTTCCAGCACCCCCAACAGAATACCTCCCACCATCGCTCCGGGAATGCTGCCGATTCCTCCCAGAACCGCCGCGGTGAAAGCTTTCATGCCCAGAATAAATCCCACATAAGGATTAATCAGCGAATATTGGGTAGCGAAAAGTGTGCCGGCACATCCTCCCAAGCCGGCGCCGATAAAGAAGGTAAGGGCAATAACCTGATTGACGTTGATACTCATCAAGGACGATGTATCTCTATCCTGAGCTACGGCGCGAATGGCCTTGCCCCATTTACTGCGGGAAACAAAGAGATGTAAGCACAACATCATGATGACTGCCGCCAATATAACGACCAGAGATTTAATCGGTAGCCTCATTTTATTACCGATCATTATGGTTGCGGTAAACAAGGAAGGAGCAGTAAGATAGAAAGCATTTTTCCATAATCCTTCGACCAGGCGAACTGCATCCTGGAGAAAAAAGGAGACGCCGATGGCTGAAATAAGAGGCACCAATTTGGGCGCCTCACGCAACGGCCGGTATGCTATCCGCTCCATCAACACTCCCAGCGTACCGCTTATAATCAAAGCTGCAACCAACGCCAGTATTAAAGCTAAAGGGGCGGGCATAGCGGTAAGATAACCCATGCTCTGAAGAAACAATAAAGTCTCGGTACCGGCAAAAGCTCCCACCATAAAGATTTCACTGTGGGCAAAATTGATCAACTCCAAAACACCGTATACCATAGTATATCCGAGCGCAACAACGGCGTACACCATTCCCAGAATCAGGCCATCCAGCAAGCTTTGTGGCAATATTTGTATGAACTGTTCCATTAATTAAGTGGCCTCCTAAACAAACTTCCACAACTTTTATATTTTAAGGCATCAGACAAGGTCAGACCGATGGCGAAAGCACATAAGAACACACCTTCGTCATCGGTCTGAGAAGAGCATTTAAATCATGCCCCTCTCCTCACTTGTTTGTTAAATTATCGCACCATACTATTTAAAATCTTTAGCCGCAATTTCTTTGACAACTTCGGCAGGATACTGGGCCGCTTTAAACTCTGAAATATACAATTTGGCCCCAATATTATCGCCCTTGTCATCAAAGGTAACAACGGAAGTAATTCCCTGAAGGTCTTTGGTAGCTCTGATCGTTTCGCTTACCTGGGTCCGGGTGGGTAATTTGCCGTCGTTCTTTTCGATAGCGTCTTTAATGCCGGCAATGATAACAGTCATTGAATCATAACCATAAGCCGACCAGTTACCCGGTTCCTTATTGTATTTTGCTTTGAAACGATCAACCCATTCCTTGCCTTCCGGAGTACGAGCTATATCAGCCGCCGGTGAGGAGTAATAAGTCCCGATAGATGCATTACCGGCAATTTTAACTACTTCCGCGTTATCCATGCCGTCAGGTCCCATAAATTTGGCTTTTATCCCCTTCTCATTCATTTGTCTGATCAACAGTGAACCTTCGGGATAAATTCCTCCGAAATAAACCGCATCCGGGTTGAGTGATGATATTTTGTTCAATACGCCGCTGAAGTCGCTTTCGCCTGCGGTTATGCCTTCAAATCCCAGTACTTTTAATCCAATTTTCTCAGCACGTTTTTGGAATTCCTGAGCAATTCCCTGTCCGTAAGTGGTCTTGTCATGAATAATGAAAACGCTTTTCGCTCCAATATCATTCAGAACGAAGTCTGCTCCCATCGGCCCCTGCACATCGTCACGGGCGCAAACGCGATTTACGGTAGGCAATTTGCGGTCGGTTACGTCAGGATTAGTGGTTCCAGGCGATACCATGCATAAACTGCCTTTGTTGTAAATTTCGGAAGATGGGATAGCCACCCCGGAATTAAAGTGACCTACTACGGCCAGATAGCTTTTATCCGCAATCAGCTTCTGGGCTACAGTAACACCCATCTTGGGATCGGCCTGGTCATCCTGGGGTGCGAATTCCACGGTAAACCCAAGTTTCTCGAGTTCCGCCTTCTTTTCATCAAAAGCCATCTGGGCACCCAACTTAATATCTTCCCCAATCGCGGATTGCGATCCTGATAGCGGGCTTACACTGGCAATTTTGATCAATTTTGCCGTACTCGTCGTCTCTTTAGCCTGACCGCAGCCTGTCAGCAGCGTCGCTAACAGCGCCATAATCAACAAAAAGGCGGCAAACTTGGTACTCCTTGACCTGGTTCTCAACATTTAATACCCTCCTCGTATAAATATGAGTTTGACGTATTGTGGTAATACGCCATTACGAAGAAATTTTCCTTTTTTTTTAAGCCCTGTACAAAAAATATACAATTTAATTTTTTTGTGTATACACATAGACAGCCTCAGATTGTTATCCACATTTTTATTGCAATATCGAAAATAGTAATCATTATTA
>DATMYB010000509.1:0-4095 GCA_035561215.1 Syntrophomonas sp.
TCTTTTTCTCTGAATTCCTCATAGCTGATTTTGTTTTGTGCCCCCGAATTGTCGAAACCTACTTTTATCCAACCTTCGGTGTCAAGGCCTTTGGTGTATTGCTCGTACAATCCAAGTTTTTTGGCTACTTCTCCTACCGCTTCCCAGTCACTCAAAGATTCACCGATCGGTTCGATGGCGCGTCCTTCGTAAAATAATAGATTGAAATTACCGTTTACATAGTCGCAGGCAATATCTTCCTCTTCAAATTTGGTATTGATCGGCAGCAGGATATCCGCATACAGGCAGTCGTTTTCCAGCCATGGGTGTTGGGCAACCACGCATTCGATTTTTGGGTTGCGCAGCGCGTCGATCATTGCATTTCCACCATTCCAGCAAACGGTCCAGCAAGGAGTATCCGTCCAAATCATGTGTATTTCCTGGGCGCCGGCAATCGGATACTGATATTCAATGAACTGATCTTCACGGGGCATGCCGGCTAATGTAACGCCATGCCAGGTAAGCGGCTGATCTTCGGAATAATCACCCAATATCGCTTTGGGGATCAGGGTCTTGGGGATAAATGATTCGGTGGGACCGATTTCCCAGCCCCGGTAAGCTTTCCCTAGGTCCGGCGTAAATTCGGACTGGGGCGCCGGCATTTGACTGTTCAAGCCGAACATCTGCCATTCGATAAATTTCATTTGGTTGCGGCCCGGTTTTCCCAGCCCTTGCATGGCTAAACAAGCGACTTCCAGCCGGCCCGGTTCATGGGAATAGGTGGAGCGAATCAGAGAACCGCCATTGCAATGGGCAATGGTGGTAGCAACCTTGGCCCACTGCCTGGCCAGGGCTTTGATGGTCCGGGCGGGGACGCCGCAGATGGGTTCTGCCCATTTAGGGGTTTTCGGTACGCCGTCTTCCTGGCCTAAAACATAGTCCTTGAAAATGTCAAAACCTACCGCATGAGTTGCGATGAATTCTTTATCCCAAATATCTTCCTGCAGCCAGGTATATATAATGGCCAAATGCAGTGCGGCATCCGTATTCGGTAACACGGGAATCCATTTATCGGCATGAACGGCACAGGCATAGTTGACGTCCGGGCAAATGTAGATTTGCTTTATACCGATTTCGGTCAGCCAGTTGCAGTATCTGCTATCAAATTGCCCGCCCCAGCCCCAGGGCGTGGTTTCAATGTCGCTGCCCCAGAACAGTACCATTTCGCAGTTTTCGGCTATATCCAGCAACAGGTTGCCCATATCGCCTTGTCCTACCGGGTCCTGTCCCCACATATGCTTCGCACCCCAGTACCAGCCTTCCCAACTGTCCGGTTGGCGCGCCTGTATAGTGAAGCCGCCTAACAATTCCAGAAGTTTGGTCTGGCAGCCGTGAGGCCCGTGAACGATTTTGGTTTCGCCGTGGCCGTCACCCTGCGCTAATACCGAGTGCGGTCCATATTCCTTTTTAATCCGTTGGAGCTCGGAAGCGATCAGATCAGTCGCTTCATCCCAGGAGATGCGGACAAATTTGCTTTGGCCGCGGTTTTGCGGATTTCTCTCGCCATTGGGGTCCCAATCTTCCCGCTTCATCGGATAAGGAATGCGGTTATTGGAGTAGGCTCTTTTTTTATAAACATAACTAAAAGGCGGCAGTTCAGACTGCATAGCCGCTTCAAAAACTTTGCCCCTGGCTTCAATCTTCCAGGGTTTCATATGCGCCTGACTGTAGTTTTTATCGAACTGCATCGGTCTGGTTCGCACAATCTTCCCGTCTTTGACATCCACTTCGGCAGAATTTGACCCGAGCCCGAAAGAACACCAGCCTAAATTTTTGTAATACGTTTTAACGCTGTTATCCGGCATCTTTTTCCCTCCTTAATTTCAAAGTTCCATCGCTATGGTTGGAAACAGTATGGCAATCGTAATCAAATTTTTATATCGCCTCCTTTAACGGAATGCCTGCAAAAATATGAGCGCTATGCAGCCGGAATGCCTGGATCCAAGGGGATGGATGTCTTTTTCTTCATCGCCGAGGCATATAGTAGACTTGCAGCGATTCCGATAAGGCCGGCGATGACAAGCGGCAGGGTAGCAGCGTCCCAATTGCCTCCGCTGCTTTCTACCACCGATCCGATAAGCGCCGGGGCTATAAATCCAGCCAGATTTTGTCCCAGAATGACGATGCCCATGCTGATACCGATCGTGGCTGGGGAAATTGCGGTATCAGGTGCTACGGTAAATACGATCGGGGGAATGAGTTGGTAAACAATGCCGATGATAAATATAAATGGTATGATCATGCCCGGCGAGGTTACTTTGAAAGAGAAATACATAAATATGGCGGTGATGACCATGCTTACCACCAAGAGCATGCTGCGATTCTTGATAGTATTCAGCAAAAAGCCCATTATGAAGCCGCCCACAATCATACCGATGGTTGCGATACTGGAAGTCGCATTAGCTGTCGCAACATCCATACCGGTTGTTTCAATCAGGAAAGTCGGCAGGAAACTGGTGTATACGCCGACGGCAAAGGCAAAAACAGCGAAGACCAAGGCTAGCAGCCAGGAAGCAGGAGATTTAAAGCCTTCCAGTGTTGATACCGGCCCTGCTGAAGATGCCTCTTGCCGGGAAGATTTATTTTCGGGTTCGGGCACTTTAACCAGCCAGGCGAATAGCGCTAAGATGACGGCAGCTAAAACAGTTACCAGCCACCAGTTGCCGCGCCATCCAAAAGCCGGTAAGATGATATTGGTAGCATTAAAAACAAAAAGCATGCCCACGGCGATCCAGATTGACCATAATGCCATGGGAAAACCTCGCTTTTCAGGGGGGAACCAAACAGCTATAATGGCTGGTGCGACCACGCCGATTAATCCGAATCCTATACCTTCTATCAATCTGCCCAGCATTAAAACCAAGAAGCTTGGTGCTACCGCCCCGATTAAATTACCAAGCACGGCGCAGGCCAATGAAAAAAGGCCTAGTTTTTTTGGCCCGGTTTTCATCATGATGCCGCCGGCAGGTAAAGCCAGGATAATTCCAGCCAGCATTCCCATGGACATCAGCCAGCCGCCCATCGCCACACCGGTATTCATTTCTTTCAAAAGTACAACCATTGTAGGGGGTACTTTGAAGTTTCCGGCTGAAAATGTCACACCAGCCAGAAATACGATTATTGTTACCAACCAAGCCTTGTTTTTCATTAAATTCCCTCCTTATTTGTTGGACTCATAAGGCGTTAAACAGCGAGGAACATCTTGATTCGTATTTCAAAATAAGTCCGATGGGTGAGTTCTTCAGCGTTCATGGCATTTACTTGGCAATGTCTGATTCTAAGCAACCCGCTATTCCAAACAAAAATCTTATCTATATATGCGCATATTTACCTCCTCCCTTTTTTAGCCGGCATGCTCCTCCAGCAAAATTTGCAACTCATCGATATTTTTATTTATTGCAATATGTATGCCATGCCTTAGATGCCTATATATAGGCATTTCTCCTCTAAAAAAGAAGTTCCATTTCGGTTATATTTTCATAGTGAAAATGTACATCCCTTTGCTTTATTGGATTGTTTTAACTACGCTAATTGGCTAACGTAAAAATTTTAGAGGTAATAGAGGTAGTATAAGAAAGCAAGAGAGGGTGAAAGTGTCGGCTTTGACAGCCGGTTTACGCCAGAATTATGCGGGGGCGACTTTTAGAAAAATCGCTTTAGAGGGCTAGTTTCGTTCATCTTTTGGGGGAAATATCCAATTCTTTTAGTTTGCGATAGAGGGTAGTTCTGCTCATGCCTAATATCTTGGCAGCATCACCAGTGTTGTTGCCGGTATACATCATTGCCTCTTCAATCGCTATTTTTTCCAATTCTCTCAAAGGCATGATCTTGCCGTATTTTTTGTCTATGATTTCAGCACTTTGCAATTCATCAGGTAGGTTTTTAAGTCTTATAACACCATCGTACGCCATATTAACAGCATATACCATGGCATTTTCCAGTTGCCTGACATTCCCAGGCCAACTGTATTCCGTTATTTTTTGAAGTGCCTCCGGACTTATTTCTGGTACTTTACGGTTCGTTTTCTCGCATATGCTATTTATAAAATACTTTGCC
>DATMYB010000510.1:0-3698 GCA_035561215.1 Syntrophomonas sp.
ATTTAATAACATGATTATGACTGGAGGGATTTGTATGGAAGAAACCTTTTCGAAAGCATTTGCTGAGGATGTAGAAAAATGGCGTCACACTTGGGAATCTCGCTTGGATCCTGAAGCGCCGCGGCATTTTGAATATCCGTCCCATCCTCTTAAATGGTGGTTTAACAAATGGGCTGCCGAGACGCCGGACAAACCCTATTTGTTATTGGGCGATCTCTCTTTATCCTATGGCGTATGTAATGACATCAGCCGGCGGATCGCCAATGCGCTGCTTGATCTGGGGGTTGTCAAAGGAGATCGGGTCGCCATTATGGCCCCCAACGTACCGCAATATGTGTTCGCTCTGCAAGCGCTGTTTAAAACCGGTATGATTGAAGTACCCACTAATCCTCTTTATACAATACCTGAACTGGAACACCAATTTGCTGACAGCGGCACGGAAACCGTTATTGTCATGGCCATGTTCGCCAATAAGGCCGTGGAAATTCTTAAAAAGCCAGATTCCCCGCTGAAAAGAGTTATTTATTTTCAGGTTCCCAGCGGAGCGGTAGACGTAGAGCCGGGCGAAGGCATCTATGACTTGAATCAGCTGTTGGCCTCGGCCAGTAATGCGGAACCGGATATTGAAGTAACGGCCGGGGATATTGCCAGATTGCAGTATACGGGCGGCACGACCGGTGTCCCCAAGGGATGCGTACTGACCAATGCCATGATATTCTCCCAGGCGATCCGCACCTCGACCATCAGCGCCAAAGGTTTTACAGTTGTGGCCAAGGAGGACTATCGTACCCTGGCCGCCATTCCTCTCAACCACGTATATGGCTTTAACTTTAACATCAGCGTCAATCTTTATACGGGGGGCAACATGGTATTGGTGCCCATCCCTTCGCCGGAAAATCTGCTGGCAGCTATATTGAAGCACCAACCTACCATTTTTGCCACTGTGCCGGCCATGATTATCGGCTTGATCAATCATCCCGATATAGACAACGCCGATATCAGTTCCTTGAAAGGTATGTTCTGCGGTTCCGCCCCCTTAGCGGTTGAGACCCTGAAAAAATTTGAAGAATTGACCGGAGGGCACATCATTGAAGGGTACGGTCTATCGGAAACGATTAATATAATAACCGCCAATTCATTTACCAATCGCAAATACGGAAGCTGCGGGCTGATATGGCCGGATACAGGTCTGGTCATCGTTGATATTGACGAGGGTACCCAAGTCATGCCGCGGGGGGAACTGGGCGAGATCATCTGCCGCGGTCCCCAGGTCATTAGTCAATACTGGCAGAAGTCGGAGGAAACAGCTTATGCCATCCGCGAGGGCTGGCTCTATACCGGAGATATTGGCTATATTGATGAAGACGGCTTCGTCTTCATTGTTGATCGCAAGAAAGATATTATCATTTGCAGCGGTTTCAATGTTTATCCCCGTGACGTGGATGAGGTTCTTTTTTCCCATCCCAAAGTGGTGGAAGCCTGTACCATAGGAATCCCTGATCCAAAACGGGGCGAAAGCGTAAAAGTTTTTGTAGTGGCCCAACCGGGCGAGGAATTAACCGCGGAAGAAATTATCGCCCATTGCCGCCAGAACCTGGCGCCCTACAAAGTGCCGACGGAAGTGGAATTTATCGATGCAATCCCCAGAACCGCAGTAGGAAAAGCGGATAAGATGGCCCTGAAGAACAGAAAATAATAGGCCGAAGTTTATCATTGGCTCGGGCAATGACCTATAAAACGTCGTGGCCGGGAATGAATTTCCGGCCACGACGTTTTACATCCTCAGGATGACAAACTCCTCGTGCTGCAAGTCGCCCCTTTTTGGTTAGTGCTGTATGTATGCCGAATATTCACACAGAGTACTAGTAGGTTTCTACAGGGCTGTGTTGTCGTCGATCGCAATACATCCAGTATTGCTTACTTCTCCGCCTTGCCCTGCAAAAATTTTTCTCGGCGGATAAAATAAACTTTTAGATCTAACAAACTACTAGCTACGGCGTGATCTTTTTCCCGGTCTGTAAGTGCATCGTCCCGTTTAGCCAGGCCATATCGATATAGATGTCGCCCGCGGGCGTCACAAACACCTGGTTCGCCTTCACAAAAGGATAGATTTTGGTCAGGGAACCGTCCAGGCCCAGGCGGAAATAGCCATCGTTGATGGGGCTGACCGTTCCCGGCGTTTTGTCCATGTTGTCATAATCAGAGAACCATTGATTGAGAAGGTACAAATTACCCGCGTCATCCATGCCGACGGCATTCAGGCTGTTCCAATCTTCCCAGCGCCCGTTTAAGGTCGTTTCGGAAAGGTCGGCGTCAACGGCACAAATCCAGCTGCGGCCATTGCTAAACCGGTGGCTTCCAAAAATACGGCCGTTTGAGCAAAGATAGACGCCGTCTGTTCCATGGGGATAGACCGCGGACAGAATCTGATCGGTGGGCCAACTCTTGATCTGATGAAGGCCGCCGTCGCCCTGATCAATAAAGGCGTAATACTTGCTGGGCGTATATGGCGGCGGAATCGTTTGGTCGCCACCGGTAAAAAGCACATACATGGTGTACACGTTCATCCCGTTCACCGAATAACTGGTGGCGTACACCGTATCAATGGCATTGCCGTTTCCGGCATCCGCCGTCAAATCCAAAAGGGGGCTGTCCCCCAAAAAAAGCACGCTGCCTTCCCCCTTGAACAAATCATCGGCGGTCTCGCCTATGACTGCGCCTGAAGCATAGGGCGTATCCGCTGTTTTTTCAGATTCGACGGGAGTAAGGCTGTCGGTGGCATAATCTAATTTGTAATAGGTGTTCGTCCGGCCAACATAGCTATCTCTATGGTCAGCATCGATAGCGCGTTCCTCGTTCAGCTGGTTTATAATTGCATAGTCCCGGTAATTTTCCACGGTGTGAACAGTCACCCAATTATGATGCGTCCCCGGTGCATATTCTGTGGCGGGGCCATAAGTGCAGAGCGTATATCCGGAGGCATCGTCCCAGGCCTGATCCCATCCGAACTCGTCGACCACAAAGCGCCAGGTCAACGGGAAATAGGTGATATTTTGAAAATTAAGCAGCGGATATTCTTCGTTATCGTTGTCAATTTGTTGTCCGTTGATATAGATCGGATAAGAGGGAATCACCGCGGTATATCGGCTGCCCGCTGCCCAGCGTCCCCCCTCGTCCATGGCAGTGTCCTGGCTGTCAAGAGAGGAATATGTATAATTGGCAATATACAATCCGTCTTTCTCGGTATAGCTCGAAGCCAATCCCAGCTCACCGCACCAGTTCCAGGTCAGCGGAAAATAGGTGACGTTATTATAAACGATCATGGGGTATTGCATCTTAGTACTGTCAACGCCTCGTTCGTTAACGGTCACATTAAAGGACGGAATGGTCACGTTGACTGAACTGTCCGCCCAAGCGCTCGGAGCCGGCAAAAAAAGTGCCGCGGCTATCACCAGTACGAAAGTCATAATACGTTTCATCAAACTTCTCCTTTCAAGGACTTTACCCACAACTGCAAGGAATCAAATAAAGCATAAATACCCCCCGAATATCCCCCGCCATAAAAATGTCCATCTACTATAGATACCGGCTGGCATACTCGTTTCTTACAGAGCACCCGCTGAAAAAATTTATTGCCACTAAAATCGAGCCGTGATCTTGAAAAAACAATTTCAAAAACACGACTCGAATCATCAACC
>DATMYB010000511.1:0-5399 GCA_035561215.1 Syntrophomonas sp.
GTACTGATTCTTTCTCAGCAGAATATTGCCGGAGACCTTACCGGACACACGGGCTTGAAATTTTCCGTATTCGCTGAGAAATGACAGCGAGACCCCTCTTTCACAGCAAAGTTGCATCAGTTTAGGACTGGCTCCGGTAAAAGTAAAACAGACGATCCCCTCAAGATTATGCACGGGAACGCGGAACTTGATTTCGTCGTCCGCCTTAATGAGAATATTCTCCCCTTCACAGGCCAAGTAAGCGTCCGGGATGGTCACATAGAGCGTGTTCAGCAGTTTTCTCAAATCTTGACCTCCTCCCAGTCCAGCATCCGTTGCAAGTACGCCTCGACAGAACGGTGACGGATGGTAAGTTTCGGCTGACATTGTTCGGTCAGTGAACATAATGAACAATGCTTGCCCTTTTGCGCCCTGGGGGTCTTCCCTTCGGCAAACATTTTCTGCATCTTGCCGGCAAGTTCCTCCACCCGCGTTCGTAAAACATGGTTAAAATAAATCTGTTCCCTGTGCTTTGTCTGGCCATAAAACAGGAATCCGCATTCAATAGAGATTTTCAGCATTTCTTCCAGACAAATCGCCTGGGCGCATAACTGAACCGCGTCTCGATCATCCCGTTTGGGCCGTCCCCGCTTGTATTCGATCGGGAAAGGCTGCCACCAGCCTTTGCGTTTATCCAGCTTGACGGCGATACCCTCGGACGGATTCTCCACTTTATGAAATTCCACCACGTCCGCCACCCCGCGCAGACCGAGCTTATAGGATACGATCGGCATGGCCCTGACGATCCGGAGATCACTGCGTGTCTCACTTTTAAAAGGATCGTCGGCTTTTTCATGGAGAAATTTCCCTTCCAGCGTGCGCGAATTCTCCGCCCAGACCTGTTCAATATGGATCAGCGCCCATTGCCGTTCGCAGAAGGCCATGTGCTGGATGCCGGAGAGGAGTAGGAGATCATCTTCGGTGTAAGCATTCATATATTATTTCCCCCGCACATTAAATGAAGAAACATTAAATTATGCCTCCTCCATCTCTAAAAAGCTCTTCCAACTTTAGTAACTCTTTCATATATCCGAGAAAGTCAGGATCATAATCACGTGCCCATTCGTAGATACTCGCGTCTGAAGAGTAGCTTTCTTGAATGATAGGAAGTAATCCCAGTTTATTGATTTTATTTGCCCAGATCTGTACACTATAATTTATTAAATCTGTCTTCGATACCTTTTTGCCTTTTCGAATAGATTTAGCTAAATGTTTGTCGATAATTACAGTCCGAGTGTCTGAATCAATTACTCTGCATGCATTTGAAACAGCCTTATATTCCATACCCTTCTCGTCTTTAAGTATTTTTTTAGCTTTATCATCCGCCCCTTGTGTCCACTCCCTTTTCATAGCAAATGTAGCTAATTGCGAAGGATGCATTTCATTTAATTCATTAACTGAAAAATCATCTAATGCAAGACGAGAAATTGAAAGGGCAGAATTACATTTAAATCTGTCGTCTTGGAGATATATATCCCATACTTCAGCATTCGAAAATTCGTTACCCCTACTTACCCGTCCTCCAAGTTGAATGAGGCTTGCTGCCGATGCACATTCTCGAAAACCAGTACGGAAAGAAAAATTCATTCCTGCCTCAACACAGGTGGTTGCCACTAATGTCCAGTCTTTTGTTCCGCAACGTAGTTGCTGTTTTATTCTTTCAACCATTATTGTTCTATGAATCGGAGCAAGTGCTGTAGAAAGATGAAGGACATCATACCCATTTTTATGCATCGATTGAGCGATTACCGCAGCAGTTTGAACGGTATTTACAACGACAAGTCTTGGTCCAGGTTTCTTAGTAATGAATTCAATAAGGCTCTGACAATCAAATGCATCGGCATCTTTTGGTCGCCGCTTATAAGTTATTCGCCTTTCTTCCGTTTGTTTCAAATCATTGCGAAGAACATCGTCAGTGACTAAATCCGGCACTTGAATTGTCGAATTCTCATCACTCTCAAGGATGATATCTTTATACTCGTCCAATTCCCAGAACCTCGCTAAAGAACCGCTAGCTAATACCAGATGTCCGCCCCAATCACTTGTCCATGTTTTAAGCCATCGCCACATCTGCGGCCATAGGTGAGATGGGATTGCTGCATGCATTTCATCCACAAAAACCGCTGAACCGGGCAATTCATGTAACTTCCTTAATCTCGCAGGATGATGGCTGGCTAACGTTTCAAAAAATTGCACAGCCGTAGTTACAATTATCGGTGCCTTCCAAAGGGTTGCGTATTGGCGTAAATCCAAATTTTCAAAATCAGCCCGATGATGATGTTCGGCTACAATATCTTCCGGGCGCTCGCCTTCAAGCACCAGTGCTTCCCGATAAATTTCGACCGATTGGGTAATTATATTTGTAAAAGGAAGTACGATGATAATATGGCGTAACTCCGGACTGTGTTCTGATGCAACTCGCAGTAAGTGTGCCATAATCGCCGTTGTTTTGCCACTGCCAACAGGCGCATCACAGGTTCGGATAGACGGTGTAATCATTGTATCACGACAGGCTTCAAATAGTCGTTTGCGTAAATAATTTCGATTACGTTCCTGGTTTGTATCTCCTTCAGGTAAGTTATTTACATAATGCTGTAATGCAACCAAGCGTTCTTTCCACCGTCGTTCGACTTCTGGAATTTCTGTCTCATTGCCATAATGACGAGCAGTATCCCCATGGTCGGCATCTACAAGACAAGACAATGCAATCCGTCGTGTAAAACCATTGTTGTGTATAGTTTGATGTTCAAGCTGACCTTTAATAGGGCATTTTGTCGCAATATGACTCCTCTCGTAATTTTCTAGCTCATTATCAACGTGGTTTGCAACCTTTTCGCCTATGGAAGCAATTATATCCAATTGCCTGAATGGTCGCCTTTGTTTCCCTTGCTCTTCACTACGGCTGAATAACCCTTTATGGTGTCCAAACGCAAGAATAGCAGACTCCTGTCGGCCAATCTTTAATAGTTCAGCAACCCCTGCGTCATCGTGAGCGATTGGCAGAGGTTTCCTTGAGCCAGCTTGAAGTACTCTCTGATTCGCACAATCTAGTTTACCTAAGTCATGGTATACAGCGGCGGATTCGACCCATTCAATAAAACCATTAGTTTCGCCCTTATAATAGGCAGTGGCTTTTTGTGCATTTTCCCTTGCTTGTTCAGTGACGTTATTTACATGGTCATAATAAGTTTGAGCTGGAATCCCGTCGCGAGGGCTATGGGCTAATGGTGCTTCGTTAAGCATTCTTGCCCTCTCCCTTAAGTTTATTGCACCATTCAGGTAATTCTACACATAAGTCATACAGTTTGCCGTCTTTAAACTTTTTCTTGTCCTCATCGGTCAAGGATGATTTAGACGGAATATCATATTGTTGGCTCAAAGGTACACCGCTGACTGAGGGTTTCCCAAAGTCCCCACCTTTACGAGTCGGAGCTATTTTCTCAATAAAATCAAGCTCCGAAAAAGATCCTAAATCATCGTTATGTTCAGCATACCATGCATGGCGAACCTCAACTAACGGACGGATATCTGACTTGGTGTGTGGATATGCATAGCGAATAAGGTTTAAGAGCAATGCAATATCCAAAGGAGCGCATCCTGTTCCTAATTCTCCTTGTGCTCCGGTCGGGTTTATGAAAAATGGCATCACATATACACCATGCTCGACTACACGATGTGCTAATGGAGCCATTCCTCTTGACTGTCCATTCTCATTATCATCTTTGCGGCCCCCAGGAGGAGCCATTTTCGTTTTTGTCAACCGATGAACACGAACAGGAGAAATAGATGTAGCTAATCCAAAATGGGCTACGCCCGAACGGACATGGTGTCCCTTTGTCTTTTCCGGAAGAAAAGTGTTTCCAAAGACCCGTCCATCCCAAAACCGATTTTTAAATTCTTTATACCCATCTTTCTTTTTTGCATCATCTAGCAAACCATTTACTTCACTGCCTTTAAGTTCCCGATCTTCCAGAATATCAAAAGAATAGCCATCCTTACTCCAGGCGGTATCGTTTTTGGTAATGTGATAGTTTTCAGCCAACTTTTGCCACACTAGGCCATCTTTTCTCAGAATCAGATCCCTAACCTTTCTTTTAAAAGAAACACCGGAAATCATCCCACGATTATCATGACTCCTGCGACGAGGATCACTTTCCTGATCGGGATCACCATTCGGATTGCTATTTTCTACTACAATAACCAAAAGCCCTGTGGCACGAGGGATTTCAATCTGTTTGTTTTCAGTCATTTTTTTTCGCCCTTTCATTCTTTATTTTCATCATCGTCCGGCTGTGATGCCATGAATCCAAGTAAAAGCTGAGCCTTCATTACATCATTGCATTCTATCGGCAGATCACAAGAAGCAAGTGAGTCCGCCAGAGATTGGTATTGCCTTAGTTTTTTCCTAGCTTCATTTACAGCAATGGTTTTATTTCTTCCCGAGTCATCTTTAAACCAATCCTGTGATATACCGGCAACTTTAGCCCAACGTACATACTCCATCATTCGTTCAGCTAAATCGGATAATGCTCCGGCTGGGCTGTCCAGTGCTCGCCGCATTAACGATGTCCCGATAAGTGAATTGGGCATCTGCCCCTTGCGTTCGACAATGCAATAATCTTTGTGCAAAGTGTCAGCCAATGAAAGAACTTGACCAACTTGAAATGCTGCATCTTTCATATACTTCTCCTTTCTTAATTCCAGCGCATCCAGAATTATTCCCATAATTGCCACAGCCTGCAGTGCTGTCTGCCGTGAATCACGCGGGTAATCTGAAATCGGCTCAGGTAACCCTTGTAGATGCCGTGGACCATAACAATGCTTGGCTCCGAAAACACCTATCAATAACGGTGTGATACGTTGGATAAGCAGATTTATTATTCGTCTTGCCGTTGGTTCCCACTTTCCCTCCGCCCTGAGCATAAAATCAATTACATCACCAAAGCTTAGGCCGATTACTTCGTGTGAAGCCTTTTGGGGTTTTCCATCTGTGCCTATAGGAGAAGACCCATCCCGAGTCCATTGCCTCGATAGTAGGCGCACAACCTGATCAGGATAAGGCGTGATTGGAGAAGCTCCTTGGATTGCAGAAATGATATTCTTTTTCGAATCTTTACCGGACGGTAAATCAAGAGTAAGCTTAGGTGTGTTTTCTCTGACTGCTTTATTCCAGTTTTCAGCTCGCATGAGAACATCTTTTACTTTTATAGACCTAGATAAAACTACCTGAACCTGTCCTTTAGTTATGTTCCGTATCAGAAAGAGATTGAGTTTTGACTCAGGAATTTCTTTTAACACACCGTCCAAAGCATCACTTACAGCTTTTGCGTCAACCGCAAACTGACTTTCAAGTATATCTT
>DATMYB010000512.1:0-6758 GCA_035561215.1 Syntrophomonas sp.
GGAAATCACAAATCTATGATTTGTAGATTTCTACTGCTAATTGATTTAAAAGGATGGTAACAGAAATGAAAAAACAAAAAAATTTACTTATCCGTTCTGTTGTGGCTATAGTAACGCTTATAACTCTTATCAGCCTTGCCGCTTGCGGAAATTCAACATCAACCGATTCAGGCGCTGACTCGAAGGAAGAAGAAAAAACATTGGTAATTGCCATGTCCGATGCCATTAACTTGCTCGAAGCAGGTCAGGAAGGCGCAGCTAACCAGTATTACATTCAGCAGATAGTCAACGAAGGTCTTGTGGCGCTTGGCGAGGACGGAAAAATTCATCCCGCGCTGGCTGAAAGCTGGGATGATGAGAATTCTACAGTTTGGACATTTCATCTGAGAAAAGACGCCAAATTCTCCGATGGCTCGCCCGTAACAATTGATGATATCATTTATTCAATCGAGCGCAGTGCCGACCCCGAACAGTCCCCCTCAATCGCTTATTTTTATCCCGAGGGCTTTACTACCGAAAAGGTTGATGAATATACCTTAAAAATCACTCTGCCCTATGCGCAGTCAAACTTTATTTGGTCAATATCAAATAACGGCGGCTTGTTTGTAACCAAAAAAGAATGGGCGCAAAATGCCGAAGCGATAGGCTCTGCTCAGGATTTACTGCTTGGATCAGGTCCGTATAAGGTATCAGAATTCTCCCCCGGCTCTCATGTAACGCTGGAAGCCTCCGATTACTGGTGGGGCGGCACACCCGAAATTAAAAAGGTAAGAATCGACTTCATTACCGACAATCAAACCCGTCTTCTTGCCTTCAAGCAGGGCGACGTCGACTTTGCCTTTGATATCCCCGTAAGTCAGATAGGCGATTATCAGTCGGTAGACGGCGCTAAGGTAGAAACCTATAAAGACCGCTCCTATGTCGGCTTGACCTTTGATTTAAAAGTAAAGCCCTTTGATAACGAGCACGTTCGAAAAGCTGTTTCCTACGCAGTTGATTCACAGGGTATTATCGACAGCATAAAGGATGGCTACCCGGAAAAGGCAACGGCATTCACCGCGCCCGAGCAGTTTGCAACCGTTCTCTCGGCGGATGATGCCCGCAAAAAGTTAAATGCCCTTACACATTATGATTATAACATTGATAAGGCAAAAGAGGAATTCGCGCTTTCAGGCGTAGAACCTTTTTCTACCACTATTTATTATCCCGAAAGCAATCAGGATCTGGGCAAGGCTTCCTTAGTTATTGCCGATTCCCTTAAAGAAATAGGCATAACCGCCGATGTTCAGGAAACTCCATATGAGCAATGGCTTAACGAAATGGGCGCGGGCATAAAGGGGATCGACTGGATGGATTACCGTCCACCCACACTTGACCCTGCGGAAATTGCAATATGGTTTCTTGATACTACAGGCGAGGGCACAAACCCCGCAAACTGGACAGATGAATCGGTTCAACCCTACCTGCAGGCGGTTTACGAAAAATCCGCCGAGGAAGGTCTTGACGATTTGTTAAAGGGCATCGACATAGCGCAGGAGCAGGCAATTTACGCTCCCATTTGGTGGGGCGAGGCCGCAATTGCCTACAACAGCTCGATAAAGGTTGACAACTTCGGCTCTTACACCTTCCTGTCGCAAAACTGGCCCAAAAATTTCACCTTCACAAAATAAAAGCTTCATAAACATCGCTCTTCCCGACAGCAGACAAAACTGTTGGGAAGAGTGATTCCTTTCGTATGATTATAGCTGGGATGACAGAATTATGAGCAAATTAAGATATATTGCAAAACGTCTGCTTGAGTGCCTTGTTTCGCTGGTGGTGCTGTCCTTTGTTATTTTTTCACTTCTTTATATGGCCCCCGGTGACCCTGCCCGCTCCCTTGTGGGCGCAAAAAAGGTCACCCCCGAGTTGCTTAGCAAAATCCGCGAGCAGTACCATTTAAACGATCCCTTTTTTTCCCAGTACACAAGGTGGGTTAAGGAAGCTCTTTCGCTTAATTTCGGTGACTCGATAAAGGCAGGCTACCCTGTTATCGACTATATCGCCCCCCACGCCGCCGTTACCTTTCAGCTTGTTGGATTATCCCTGCTGTTCAGCATAATGATCGGCGTCGGGCTTGGTGTGGTGTCGGCGCGCAGAAAGGGCAGGCTCACCGATAAAATAATCGACATTTCATCCCTAATAGGCACTTGCTCGCCCAGCTTTGCATTAGGGTTGGTGCTGCTCTATGTTTTTTCCTATCAGTTCGGCGTTTTCCCAATGTACGGCATAGGTGACGAGAGTAATTTTTTTGATGTTTTGTGGCACTTGGTTTTGCCTGCAATCACACTGACGATAGGAGTCGCCGCGTTGCTTATTAAAATAACCCGCGCTGCCATGATAAAGGAAGTGTCGAGCGACTACACCGTGTTTATGCGTGCGCGGGCAATCCCCACAAGAAAGATCGTGATCTCTCAGCTCAAAAACGCCTCATCTCCCGTTTTAACAAGCACGGGGCTGGTGCTCGCAAGTCTTTTCGGCTCGACTGTTTTGATAGAAAACGTCTTTGCAATTCCCGGACTTGGCGAGCTGTTAACGAAATCGGTTACCTTCCGCGATGTTCCGGTTGTGCAGTTTATCGCCCTTATGCTGGCGGCAATGATCTGCCTTACATCGGCATTTGTTGATATTTTAGTTTATCTTTTCAATCCGACTACCCACAAAGCACGCAGCGGCAATAAAAAATCGGCAAAGGAGGAGTTTTGATATGGAAAACACGGTAAACGATAAAACGTTAAAGCTGCCTCCCGTCAGGATAATTTTATCAGGCTTGTTTTTGCTTATAATAGTCTTGTGGATGATTCTTCCCTCACTTTTCGCCCCTGACGCTTTAAGCCTGGATATTCAAAACGCCAAGCTGCCCGCCGGTTCAGAAGGTCATCTCCTCGGCACCGACGCTTTGGGGCGTGATGTGCTGAAGCTGCTCATTGCGGGCGCCGACAGCGCAATGATAGGACCGGTGTGCATTGCGGTGGGCTCTCTTATCATCGGATTCGTTCTGGGCAGCACAGCGGGTTGGTTCGGCGGCTTTTGGGATAAAATCGTATCAGCCTACGCCGATTTAACCCTTTCTATGCCGTCAATGCTGCTGGCTATCGTTGCGGCTGCCATTATCGGCGGGGGCTACTGGGTAAGCGTTCTGGTTATGATTATTTTGTATTCTCCCTTCGATATTCGTTTGGTGCGCTCGACGGTAATACAGCAAAAATGCAAGCCCTATATCGAATCGACAAAAATGCTTGATCTAAGTGCCGTCAACATTTTAGCAAAGCACATTTTCCCCAATATCGCAATGGTGGCGCTGGTTAATTTCTTTTTAAACATAGCTTACGGTTTAATGAGTATGTCGTCCCTGTCATTTTTGGGTCTCGGAGTAGGACCGAAGGAAGCCGATTGGGGGCGGCAGCTCTCCGACGGGCGCGAGTTGTTGTCGCAAAACCCCGCCGTGTCCCTCTCTGCGGGTATCGTAATAATTTTAACGGCTGTTTCCATTAATCTGATCGGCAGCTATCTTCTTGAAAGGAGCGGTTTAGATGACATTTAAAATAAGCGTCAGCGGTTTAAGGGTGCAAATCGGCGGCGTTGAAATATTAAAAGGCATAGATTTTAAGCTGGAGGGCAACGAAAGTGTCGGCATTGTCGGACAATCGGGCTCCGGTAAAACAATGATGATGCGCTCCCTGATCGGGCTGCTTCCAAATCAGGCAAAGCCAACGGGAGATTATATCATAGACGGACAAAAATTTAATTTAAACGCCCGCGAAAAGCAGTGGGGAAAAATACGGGGCAGCGGCATAGGTATGGTCATGCAAGACCCCTTTACCGCCCTTGACCCTCTGAAAAAGTGCGGCAAACAAATTCTGGACGGCGTCCCGAACGATAAAAAAGCCGCCTTCGATATTGTGTCTGCCCTAAAAGAAGTCGGCTTGCCAAAAGATGCCGCCGACAGATACCCTTTTGAATTATCGGGCGGGCAGCGGCAGAGAATCGTAATAGCCGCATCCCTTGCAACCCAGCCCCGCCTGCTGATCGCTGACGAAGCAACCACGGCGTTGGATGTTATAACCCAAAAGGAGATACTCGACCTTATCGATTATATCCGCAGCGTTCGCACAATGCCTCTGATCATAATCACCCACAATATCCGTCTTGCAAAAACAAGGTGCGACCGTGTACTTGTTATGGAAAACGGCAAAATTGCAGAAGAAGGTACGGCAAAAAAAGTGACCGAGCAGCCCCGTTCGGAAGCGGCAAAAACACTGATCGAAGCCGACCGATTTTTGCAGATAAAATCCTTTTCCGATTCTAATTCAGGCGGCGAAACCCTGCTTAGGGCAGTGAACCTGAACAAGCGGTTCGGCAGCGTTAACGCACTTACTGATGTTAATATTGACGTGTGCGCCGGCGAATGCGTCGGCATAGTCGGGCAGTCGGGCTCGGGCAAAACAACACTGGCGCGGTGTCTTGTCGGCTTAACCAAGGCTGATTCCGGCTCGGTTAAATATTTCGGAAAGAACCGCGCCCAGATCGTCTTTCAAGATCCCTACTCATCGCTTAACCCCGCCCATAAAATACGATATATTTTAGAATCTGCGCTTAAAGCGTCAAACAGACCGCTTAGCGAGCTTGAAGAATTGATATCCCTGGCCGAAGTGCCGGTCGAACTCCTGGACCGAAAGCCCGCCAAATTATCAGGCGGACAGCGGCAAAGGGTAGCAATTGCCCGCGCCTTAGCCCCCCGCCCCGATTTGCTGATATGCGATGAATCGGTATCGGCATTGGATGTAGTCGTTCAAAACCAGATACTGAATATGCTCGAAAAGCTCCGTCACGAGCGCCGCCTTGCCGTGCTTTTTATCACCCACGATTTATCAGTTTTGCGAATGATAGCAGGGAGGGTATACGTTATGAATGAGGGGCGTGTGGTTGAACACGGCACGGCCCGACAAATTTTCGAATCGTCAAAAAACGGCTATACAAAGGCATTAATAGAAGCGGCAGCCTTCGGTAGCGCCGAATACGCCCCGGGCGAGCTTGCGCCTTTTATATAAACCGTTTAAATCCTGCCTGACCCAATCATTCGCATTTCTACATATTCAGTTCTTCAACAGCATGGGTCAGCATATCGACGGCCGCTGGGATAGCCTCCTCATCAATATCAAACTCCGGGTTATGGACCGGTTGAGTAGTATCGGTTCCGATACCTGCATAAGTGGCATCATCACTCTGTGAGGCTGGTATCTCACCGAAGTCGTTAACGGAATACTCCAGATCATATGACCTTGAAGCGCCATCCAGAACATCGAAAACTCTCTTACGAGCATATTCTGATATTTCCTTATTCTGTCCTCTGTACTCTACGCTCATAAACGCGTTAGGTGCAATCGTGTTGACTACGACGCCTGCATTGAGTACGCCCACATTGACTCTGCAGAGTCCCGCTTCGTGTGGAGCGATAGTATGTATGTTGAGCGCAGCTGTGCAGGCAGCAAGCAATGCATTTTTACCTTCCTGTGACGCACCGCATGGATGAGCAGCTCTACCCTTGAAAGTCACATCCAGCTGACAGTCACTAACGAAGTCTTTGCATCCACAGCAAATTGTATTTGACGGCAGCGGATAGCCATCCCCGGTCAAAGCCACATGTACGGAAATAAAGTTTATCACGTCATCCAGGTGACCTTTGTCCACTATAGACTGAGCGCCGTAGTACCTTTCCTCTGCCGGTTGGAAAATAATTCTGATCTTTCCCTTTAATGTATCCTTTCGCTCCATCAATGCCTGTGCCAAACCAAGCCCCATAGCAGTGTGTGCGTCGTGTCCGCAGGCGTGGACAAACCCTTCATTACATGATATATAATCTTCATCAAAAGGTCTGTAACCTTCTCTCTTTGGCTCCTGATATGGCAGGCAGTCAATATCAAAACGAAGAGCGGTCACCGGTCCTTCTCTACCTGTGTCAAGCTCTGCGATTACACCTGGATAACCCCCTGTCCTCTCAACATATTCCGGTTTGGCGCCTTGAGCGATGGCACGTTCCTTCTCCGCCTTCTTTTCTTCATCACGGAGCATTTCAAAGGAAAGCGTATTCACATCGATTACATCGGTTCCCATGAGACAAGTGTATCCCATTTCCTCAAGAATCTCCGCAATCCTGGCGCTGGTTCTGATTTCTCTCCATCCAAGCTCAGGATAGCGATGGAATTCTCTTCTATATTCAATAAATTTGTTCATTTTCTTTTTCCCTTCTGTATTTTACAATTTTCTGCTGTCTACACTCATCCAAAGCCTCTCCCAGCAGGGTGATGCCTCGGCAGATTTCATCATGCGTGACATTAGAAAAGCACATTCTAAGATGCCTTTTTTTTCTATTACAATTCTCGTAAAAAACCCACCCAGGCACTACCAGCACGCCTTTTTCTTCGGCAAGCTTGCATAACTCATGTTCATTGATATCGTCAGCCAGTGTACACCAAAGCAACAGGCCTCCAGAAGGTTTTTGATAAGTAATGCCCTTATCTGCAATTTTATCCAATTCACTGCAGAGCAGGTCCAGTCTGGCGGAGTATTTGCTACGCACCACTTTGACATGACGATCATACTCACCAGAGTCAATATATTCATTTAGAAAATACTGGGAGATACTATGTCTGCAACGACACCTCCAAATAAAAAGGAAGTCCATAAATCTGCCCCTGCGATGGTGATGATTACCAGCG
>DATMYB010000513.1:0-12480 GCA_035561215.1 Syntrophomonas sp.
CGTCGCCTAAAGGTTTAGGTTATCCGCCGAGAAAAATTTTTGCAGGGCAAGGCGGAGGATTGAGTAATACTGGCCGTATTGCGATTGACGACAACGAAGTCCTGCGAAAATTTAGCCGGCGGGAAGCAAAGTTTTAGGTGACGCAGGCTACTAGTGTTGTTCACCAAAGATCAGCAATTCATTGGTGAAGATTTTTGCGTTGATGGGCTCTAGCGATTAGCGAAAAAGATCCATCCATCATCAAATTGCGGCGTGCGGCGTAAACAAATCAGAGGTGTTGTATTTTGAGTGATAACAGACCTATCGGCGTATTCGATTCTGGAGTTGGCGGCTTGACGGTGGTAAGATCGCTACTGGAGCAACTGCCCGGCGAGAGTTTTATATATTTTGGCGATACGGCTCACCTTCCTTACGGCAGCAAAAGCCAGGCGGAGCTTTTTCAATATGCCCGGAGTATTGTGGGATTTTTGCTGGAACGGGAAGTAAAGGCCATCGTGGTAGCCTGCGGCACCCATTCCTCCGTAACCTTGCCGGTGATGGAGAGGGAGTGTCCCGTGCCGATCTTGGGCGTGGTCAAAGCCGGAGCCGACGCCGCGGCGGAAGCCTCCCGCAACGGAAAAATCGGCATTATTGCTACCCAGGCTACGGTCAATAACGGTTCTTACGGCCAGCATATCATAGCCCGCGGCCCTTATCAGGTATTTTCCAGCCCGTGCCCGGGTTTCGTGCCCCTGGTGGAAGCCGGTATTTTCTCGGGGAAGGAATTGGAGGAAGCGATGCAGGAATATATAGCTCCGCTGCTGAAGCAAGGCATCGACACCCTGCTGCTGGGCTGCACCCATTATCCGTTCTTGTCGGAGGCCATCGCCGGTTTTGCCGGACCGGAAGTAACCCTCATCGATCCTGCGGTGGGTACCGTAGCAGCGCTGGCGTCGATTCTGGCACAAAAAGATATTATGAGCACCGCGGCCCAGGGGGATGGACAATTCTTCGTGAGCGGCAACGATCAATCATTTTTCCATGCCGGCAGGTTACTCCTGCAGGGTGATATCATTCGCAAGGTGGAGAGGGTTGGCTTTGACTAATACAGAAGATACTATGAATACGATTGGATTTACGACCAGCATACCGGTGGAGATCATTCTCGCCGCCGGGAAGAAGCCCGTGGATCTGAACAATATATTTGTGGCCTCCAACGAGGCCGGACAATGGGTGGACAAGGCCGAAGAAGCCGGTTATCCCCGTAATAGCTGCGGCTGGATCAAAGGGCTTTACACTGCCTGCCTCCGGACGGAACCAGAAGCGGTGATCGCGGTCATGCAGGGGGATTGCAGCAATACCCAGGCGCTGATGGAAACCTTGCAACTGCGGGGGATTAGTATTTTCCCCTTCGCCTATCCTTATAACCGCAGCGAGGACATGTTAAGAGTGGAAATGGACAAGCTGATGCGTATCTTCCAGGTCAACTGGGATGAGGCGGAACGAGTGCGGCAGGAGCTTGAACCGGTGCGCAGCCTGTGCCGGGAGTTGGATCGGCTGACCTGGCAGGAAAACCTGCTGACCGGCTGGGAAAATCATTACTATCTGGTTTCCTCCAGCGATTTTAACGGCGACCCGCAGCAATTTGCCCGTGAGTTGGAAAGCTTCATTACCTCGGCCAAGCAACGCCCGCCCCGGCAGGAAGAGATTCGACTGGCTTATATCGGCGTACCGCCGATTTTTACCGATTTATATCAATTCGTGGAAACGTTGCAGGCTCGGGTGGTATACAATGAGATTCAGCGGCAGTTTTCCATGCCCTTTGAATGCCGTAATCTGGTGGAGCAGTATCATCGTTATACTTATCCCTATGGAGCTTATGCCCGCCTGGAGGATATCCAGGAACAGCTCCGTCTGCGCCAGGTGGACGGGATCATTCATTATACCCAGACTTTTTGTTTCCGCCAGATCGAGGATATGGTTTTCCGGGAAAAACTGGACCTGCCGATTCTGACTCTGGAAGGGGACAAGCCCGGCCCGGTGGATGCCCGCAGCAAAATGCGGATCGAGGCTTTCGTCAATATGCTGAAATATTAGGAGTGATACCATGCTGGGATTGGACTTGGGTTCACGCAATGTTAAAATAATTGAAATGGAGCATGGGGACATAACCGCCCAACTTTGCTTTGATACTATCGATTTTTACAAGACCCATGGCAAAACCGGCGGCCCGACCCTGCGCATCGATCTGACCGAACTGGGCTTGAAAAATCAGCCCATCGTCGCCACCGGCTACGGCAAGGTGAGTGTGCAGATCGAAGGGGCGCTCCAACTGCCGGAAATACAGGCCCATGTTAAAGGCGCGGTCTATCAGACCGGCTATCAGGACTTTACCCTGCTGGACATCGGCGGTCAGGACACCAAAATCGTTAAGGTACAGGGCGGGAGAGCGGTGGATTTCCTTACCAACGACCGCTGTGCGGCCAGCTCGGGCCGTTACTTGGAAAACATGGCCCAGGTACTGGGCATCAGCCTGCAGGAACTGTCCCGTTACAGTCAGGACCCGGTGGAGCTCAATTCTACCTGCGCCATTTTTGGAGAAACCGAGATCATCGGCAAGATCGTGGAAGGATGTTTGCTACCGCAACTGGCGGCGGGGGTCAATTATTCCCTTTACCGGCGTTTTGCCGGCATGCTGGAGCGACTGGCGGCAGGTATGATCGTGGTATCCGGCGGAGTGGCTCAAAATGAGGCCATGCTGACCATCATCGCCCGGGAAACCGGCCGGCAGGTGGTTCCTTTGCCCCTGGCCCAGTTCAACGGCGCTCTGGGGGCCTGCGTTTACGGTCTGGAAAAATTAAGCAAGTAATATTGATTCCCTTGCAAAAACCTGAGCTAAACGCGTTGAATGTATAAACATGGAGGAGCACTTGACGCTGAGCTTAGTACTCTGTCAACCCTAATTCCACAATTCCTTGTCGGTTAAATTACTGCATGGCTGCGTTGTCGTCAATCGCAATACGTCCAGTATTGCTCAATCCACCGCCTTGCCCTGCAGCAATTTCCCTCGACAAATAATATGCGGACTTAGGGTTGCCAGAGTACTGGCCACGGTTTGTTTGTACATTCAACTAACAAATGATAATCCAGAAGGAGATACAATGCGACGGATCAATGTGGATGAAGTCAGGGCTGCCATCAAAGATATGGTGATCGAAGCCAATATTATGCTGCCGCTGGATGTGAAAGAGGCTATGACCGCGGCAGCGGAACGGGAACATTCTGCCCGGGCCCGGAATCTGTTGAAAATTTGTCTGGAAAATGCCGACCTGGCTGCCGCCGAAAAAATGGCCCTGTGCCAGGATACCGGCCTGGCGGTGGTGGATATGGAAATCGGCCAGGAAGTGCAGTTATACGGAGGAGATCTGGAAACCGCCATAAATCGCGGCGTCAGCGACGGCTACACCGCCGGCGGATTGCGCAAATCCATGGTCAGAGACCCGCTGGATCGAATCAACACCGGGGACAACAGTCCGGCGGTGATAAATTATCATATCGTGCCGGGGGACGGTTTAAAAATTATCGTGCTGCCCAAGGGGGCCGGCAGTGAGAACATGGGCCGGCTGGCCATGCTGAAACCCGCCCAGGGAGTCGAAGGAGTCAAGGAGTTTGTGATAAAGGCGGTGCAGGACGCGGGCGGCAACCCCTGCCCTCCCGTTATTGTCGGCGTAGGGATCGGCGGCAATATGGAAAAAGCGGCTTGGCTGGCCAAGAAGGCACTGATGCGCTCGCTGGGGCAGGAGAACCCGGATGCCCGACTGGCGGGATTGGAGACCGAGCTGCTGGAGAAAATCAATCATACCGGTATCGGACCCCAGGGCTTGGGGGGAGACACCACCGCTCTGGCAGTACATATCGAAACCTATCCCACCCATATTGCCTGTTTGCCGGTGGCCGTATGTATAGGGTGCCACGTTACCCGCCGCCTGAGCCGGAACCTTTAACCGCGGAGGAGCAAGTAATATGACGAAACCATTATCCGCCCCGCTTAGCCGGGAAGATATCGAAAATCTGGCCGTGGGGGACGAAGTCCTCATCCAGGGTGTCGTATATGCAGCCCGGGACGCGGCCCATAAACGTTTGACCGAAGCTTTGGCCCGGGGGGAAGAATTGCCCATCCCTCTGGACGGCCAGATGATTTATTACGTGGGTCCGTGTCCGGCGCCGCCGGGGAAAGCCATTGGCTCGGCGGGACCGACCACTTCCGGCAGAATGGACGCCTATACTCCCGCTTTGTTGGAACAGGGATTGCGGGGCATGATCGGCAAAGGTCCCCGCAGTCAGGTGGTGATCGATGCCATGAAACGGTACGGTGCTGTTTATCTGGCCGCCGTCGGCGGAGCCGGAGCCTATCTGGCGGCCCGGATTACAGCGGCGGAAACAGTGGCCTATCCGGAGTTGGGGCCGGAAGCGCTGCTGAAATTGGAACTGAAAGATTTTCCCTGTATCGTGGCCATTGATGCCAAGGGAAATAACATATATGAAAGAAATGATTCACTGCAAAAAACATGGATTGGTTAGTTGAATGTACAAACATTCCGTCGCCGGTACTCTGTCAACCCTAAGTCCGCATTGATTCAACTAACCAATGATGAGTTATTGCAGGTGGGATCAAATAATACAAAAGAGGGAGAAGTCATATGAACAGACCGGGAAATCGAAAGAATGATGAGATGCGTCGGGTGCAGATGACGCCCGGATTTGTTGAAAATCCGGCCGGATCGGTGCTGATTAAGAGCGGCAATACCATGGTGCTGTGCACCGCCACGGTGGAGGAAAAAGTACCGCCTTTCCTCAAAGGCAGCGGCTCCGGCTGGGTAACCGCCGAGTATTCACTGCTGCCTGCTTCCACCGATACCCGCAGTCCGCGGGAGGCTTCCAAGGGCAAAATCACCGGCCGGACCTCGGAGATCCAGCGCCTGATCGGCAGATCCCTGCGGGCGGTGGTGGATTTTCACAAGCTGGGGGAGCGGACCATCTGGCTGGATTGCGACGTACTGCAGGCCGACGGCGGCACCCGCACCGCTTCCATTACCGGCAGCTATGTGGCTTTGTGTCTGGCGGTGAAAAAGCTGCTGGGCCAAGGCATCATCGCGCACAATCCGGTGACGGATCATCTGGCCGCAGTCAGCGTCGGCATTGTGGAAGGCGTACCGGTACTTGATCTGGAATATGTCGAAGATTCCGCCGCCGGGGTGGATATGAACGTGGTCATGACTGGCAGCGGGGAATTTGTGGAGATACAGGGCACGGCGGAAGGCAAGCCCTTCAGCCGGAAAGAAATGGACCAACTGCTGCAACTGGCCGAAAAGGGCATCGGCGAGCTGATCGCCCTGCAAAAAAGCATTCTGAACGAGGAGCAATAACTGCCCATGGAGAAAAAATTGCTGATTGCCAGCCGCAACCGGAAAAAGAAAGAGGAGCTGCGCCAGATCCTGAGCGGGCTGGACTTCCAACTGCTGAGCCTGGACGAATTGCCGCCTTTGCCCGAAGTGGAGGAGGACGGAACGACTTTTGCGGAGAATGCCATTAAGAAAGCCGTAACCGTTGCCCGGCAAACCGGATTGCTGACCCTGGCCGACGATTCCGGTCTGGTGGTGGACGCCCTGCAGGGGGCGCCAGGAGTTTATTCCGCCCGTTATTCAGACCCCGGCGCTACGGATGAAAAAAACAACCGCAAACTGCTCCAGGCCATGCGCGATGTTCCCGACGCAAGCCGGACCGCCCGTTTTGTCTGCGTCATCGCCCTGGCGGTGCCGGACGGACAGGTGCAGACGGTGGAGGGACGCTGCGAAGGGAGCATCGATCACAGCCCCAGAGGCGATGCGGGATTCGGATACGATCCTCTGTTTATACCGGCCGGGCGGGAAGAAAGTTTCGCTCAATTAGCGCCGGAAGTGAAAAATAGAATCAGCCATCGCGGTCGGGCGCTGGAGCTGATCAAACCCGTTCTGCAGCGAATCGCCCCAGGGGAAGACTTATGCTGATAGCGGTCGTTTCCGATACTCACGGCAATACGGAACTAATTTGCCGGCGTCTGCAGCCGCAAAAGCCGGATATGCTCATCTTTGCCGGCGACTATTTCCGAGATGGGGAAATGATCGCCCGGAATCTGAAAATCGATTTTCTGGGGGTCCGGGGCAACTGCGACCGGGACGCGCCGGGAGGCCGGGATGAGGAGACCGCGATAATTATAAATAAAAAATTTTATGTGCTGCACGGGCACCAGTATGGCGTTAAACATAGTGTGAACCGTTTATATTACCGGGCGTTGGAGATGAAAGCCGAGGTGGTGATTTACGGTCATACGCATTTCCCCCATCTGGAACAAATCGACCGTCTTTGGATGATCAATCCGGGCAGCGCCGCCCGCCCCAGATCCAGTGAACGCGGCAGCTATGTCATGATCGAGATGGAGAATGACAAATTCCTGCCCCGATTAGTGTATATATAATCCAACAAAGGGACGTTCTTTTTGTTGGATTTTTGTCGGAGAATCATGATTGGTTAGTTGAATGTACAAACATTCGTCGCCAGACTCCGCATGGTAAATACCCAGTGTTTTCCATGCCTGCGTCAAGTGCTCCTCCATGTTTATACATTCAACGCGATTAAATCGGCTTTTTGCCGGGGGATCATAATTCATTAGTTGAATGTATAAAACATTCGTCGCCAGATTCCAAAATTTTGCTGGTAATTTTCTCATGGCAGAGGGATGATAATATGTATGACAGTCTAAGGAGGTTGAAGCGTTGAAACAAACCCCGCTCATATCGATGCATCGCAAATATCACGGGAAATTGATCGACTTCGGCGGCTGGGAGCTTCCGGTGCAGTACGAAGGCATCATCAAAGAACACCAAATGGTCCGGCAGAACGCCGGGCTCTTCGACGTCTCCCACATGGGGGAAATCGAAGTGAAAGGCGACGGAGCGGAAGATTTTGTGCAGGAAATGGTTACCAATGATGTCAGGAAGATGACCGACCAAGAGGTGATTTATACCCCCATGTGCTATCAACACGGCGGGGTGGTGGACGACCTGCTGGTGTACCGTTATTCCTCCCAACATTACTTCCTGGTGGTCAATGCCGCCAACACTGATAAAGATTTTCAATGGATCAAAGACAATGCCCCCAGCAGCCTTGATATTGCCAATGTTTCCGATGCATATGCCCAATTGGCGATTCAGGGACCGAAGGCCCAGGAGATTTTGCAAAAGCTGACCGACTTTGATTTGGAAAGCATCGAATTTTTCCATTTCGAGCCGGAGATTAAGCTGGCCGGAACCGATTGTCTCGTATCGAGAACCGGGTATACCGGTGAGGATGGTTTTGAAGTCTACATAGCTCCCGACCAGGCCGTACCATTGTGGGAAGCTATTTTAACTGCCGGGGGCGAAGATATAGCGCCGATTGGTTTAGGGGCCAGAGACACTTTGCGTTTCGAGGCTAAACTGCCCTTATACGGACAAGAGATAGACTGGGATATATCCCCGCTGGAAGCCAAACTAGGTTATTTTGTGAAACTGAACGGCGAAGATTTTATCGGCCGCGATGCCCTGCGCAAAGAAAGGGAAAAGAAGTCGGGGCGCGTTCAGGCTGAGTTTTATATGCTGGGCAAAGGCCTTGCCCGTGCCCATTATGATGTGTACAAAGACGGCCGGAAAATCGGCTGGGTAACCAGCGGCGGCTATTCGCCGACGATGGACAGGAATATCGGTTTGGCGCTGATCGAAAGCCAGTATTCCGAGAATGGCGGTTTGATTGACATTATGATCAGGGATAAACCGGTGCAGGCCCAGATCGGAGAAGGCGTCTTTTATCGGAAAAAGAGCAAGAAAAGGAAAACTACTTAGTGTACTGTACCATTCACTTTTGGATAAAGGACGCAGGATGAATTTTCAGTCTGCAAGGGGTCGTCGCTCGCATAGCCGTAGCTATGGTGAGCGACGACAACACAGCAGATGGAAATTCAGACAAGTCATTTGCCGAAATGTGAGTGGTACAGCACACTAGTATAAATTCAGCAAAAGCGCAGGAGGATGATTTAGATGAAGATACCGGATAACCTGTATTATTCAAGCGAGCACGAATGGGTAAGAGTGGAAGACGGACAAGCATATATCGGCATTACTGATTTTGCTCAGGAACATCTAGGCGACATTGTCTTTGTGGAACTGCCCGAACTGGATGCAGAAGTCGCCGCCGGCGAACAGGTAGGAGTGATTGAATCGGTGAAAGCCGTATCGTCCATGTTCAGCCCGGTGGGGGGAAAGGTAACCGGTATTAATGAAGGGCTGGAGGATGAGCCGGAGTTGTTGAACGAAGATCCTTATGCCAACCATGTCCTGGTGGTGCAGATGAATGATCCCGAAGAATTGGAGGCCTTGCTTACCCCGGCAAAATATGCCCAGCTCTGTGAGGAAGAAGAGCAAGGGGGCAATTAATATGACCTATACACCCAATCCGCAGCGGGTCGCTGAGGAAATGCTGCACAGCATCGGTTTGCGCGATATGGAAGCATTGTTTGCCGACATCCCCGCGGAAATAAAACTGGACCGCCCCTTAAATATCGGGGCGGGTCTCAGCGAAATCGAACTGCGCCGGCATCTGCAGGAATTGGCCCGGCGGAATATCAACGTGGAGCAATACCCTTCGTTTTTAGGGGCCGGCGCTTACGATCATTATGTTCCGGCAGTGGTGGAGCAACTGCTGCAGCGTTCGGAATTCTATACCGCCTATACGCCCTATCAGCCGGAAATCAGCCAGGGGATTTTGCAGGCCATCTTTGAATACCAGACTTTCATTTGTCAATTGACCGGTATGGACGTGTCCAACGCCTCCATGTACGATGGCGGCACAGCCTTGGCGGAGGCGTGCCATATGGCCTGCGACGCCGCCAGAAGAAAGCGTGTCCTGGTTCCCGCTACCATCCATCCCGAATACCTGCAGATATTGAATACTTACAGCATCTCCGGCAAGATGCAGATTGAAGTCGTGGCCGGGCAGGGAGGCTTGTCCGACGCCGACCGTATAACGGCCATGATCGACAAGGATACCGCCGCCGTGGTTATACAACAGCCCAATTTTTACGGAAATCTGGAAGACATCAGCCGGATCGAGAACAGCGTCCATCAAAACAAAGGACTGCTGATCATGGTCGTTGACCCGATCTCCCTGGGCATTTTAAAATCCCCGGGTGAATACGGCGCTGATATCGTGGTGGGCGAAGGGCAATCCCTGGGCAACGGCCTGAGTTTCGGAGGACCTTATCTGGGCTTCATGGCCAGCACCGGCAAATACATGCGCAAACTTCCCGGCCGGATCGTGGGCCAAACCCTTGATTTTAACGGACGCCGGGCCTTCGTGCTGACTTTGCAGGCCCGGGAACAGCATATTCGCAGAGAGCAGGCGTCGTCCAACATATGTTCCAATCAAGCCTTGAACGCGCTGGCGGCCAGCATCTACCTGGCGGCAGTGGGAGCCCATGGTCTCCGGGATATCGCGGTCCGCTGCCATCAACTGGCGGCTTATGCCCGGGATAAATTCAATCAAGTGGGGCTGAAAATGAAATACCAGCCCCCGTTTTTTAAAGAATTTGCCCTGGAGCTCAAAGATCCCGCCGGCGTCAACCGGATGCTGCTGGATAACGGCATCATTGGCGGCTACGAGTTGGAAGACGCGCTTCTGTTGGCTTTCACGGAGAAACGCACCCCGGCGGAGATCGACCGGCTGGCTGCATTGATAGGAGGGTTTGAAAATGACTAAATTGCTGTTTGAAAAAAGTGTTCCCGGCAGTAATTCCTTTTCTCTTCCTCCGCTGGATGTGGAAGTTCCGGAATGGTCCGCGTCGATTCCGGCGGAGTACCTGCGCCAGGAGGAACTGCCCCTGCCGGAATTAAGCGAGGTGGAAACGGTGCGCCACTACACAGCCTTGTCCCATAGGGCCTACGGCGTGGACGACGGCTTTTATCCGCTGGGTTCCTGTACGATGAAATACAATCCGAAAATCAATGAATGGGCAGCCCGCCTGCCGGGATTGGCCTGCCTTCATCCCTACCAGCCGGAAGACACGGTCCAGGGGGCCCTGGAGATATTATACCGGGCGGAGAAAGCCTTCTGCGAAATCGCCGGTATGGATCGTTTTACCCTGCAGCCGGCGGCCGGAGCCCATGGAGAAATGACCGGGGTCATGATCATCAAGGCTTACCATCGCAGTCGCGGTGAACATCAGCGCACCAAAATGCTGGTGCCTGATTCCGCTCACGGCACCAATCCGGCTACCGCTAATATGGTGGGCTACGAAGTGGTGGAAATCAAGTCCAATGAGCTGGGCCTGGTCGATCTGGAGGATCTGCGCGTCAAGATGGATCATGAGACCGCCGGTTTGATGCTGACCAATCCCAATACCTTGGGACTGTTCGAGCAGGATATACAAGCGATTGCGGCCATCGTCCACGACCAGGGAGGATTGCTGTATTACGACGGCGCCAACCTCAACGCCGTCGCGGGGATTGCCCGCCCCGGCGATATGGGCTTCGACGTGGTCCATTTCAATCTGCATAAAACCTTTTCCACGCCTCACGGCGGCGGCGGTCCGGGATCGGGACCGGTGGGAGTCAAAGCATATTTGGCGCCTTTTTTGCCGGCGCCGTTGGTGGAGTATAAAGACGGCAAGTATTGCTTCGATTACGATCGGCCCCAGTCTCTGGGCCGGGTAAAAGAGTTTTTCGGGAATTTCGGAGTTATCGTCAAGGCCTACTGCTATATTCTGACCCTGGGCGGCGAGGGGCTGCGTTCCGCCAGCGAGCATGCGGTGCTTAACGCCAACTACCTGCGTCATCATCTGGCCGAGGATTACCATATTCCCTTCAATCGCTTGTGCAAGCACGAGTTTGTGGCCACCAGCCGCAAGCAGATGGAGGAGACCCATGTTTCCACTCTTGACATCGCCAAGCGGCTGATGGATTTTGGCTATCACCCGCCCACCGTTTATTTCCCGCTGATCGTCAAGGAAGCGATGATGATCGAGCCTACCGAAACGGAAAGCCGGGAACGTCTGGACGATTTTATCAGCGCCATGCGCAGTATTGCCAAGGAGGCGGCGGAAGACCCCGAGACGGTTAAAAACGCCCCTCACCATACCGTCATCGTGCGGGTGGATGAAACGGCGGCAGCCCGTCATCCCGTGGTGAAATGGGAGGCGGAGCCGTGAAAGACCTTTTAATTGTCGGCGGCGGTCCCGGCGGTTATGTGGCCGCGGTCCGTGCCCGCCAGTTGGGCATGGAGGTTACTTTGTTCGAACAGGACAAGCTGGGCGGCACTTGTTTAAACCGCGGCTGCATACCCACCAAGGCGTATTTTAAAAACGCCGAAGTGATGCGTACGCTGCAGCATGCCGGCGATTATAATCTGAGCTGCGGTGAGATACAGTTCAGCTTGGCCCAGGCCAAGGCCCGCAAGGACGCCATTGTCAACAAATTGGTGACCGGCGTGGTCAGTCTCTTGCAGGCCAACGGCGTGGAAGTTATCCAGGGATGTGCCGAAATCATCGACGCTGCCACCATGCGGGCCAATGGCCGGGAGTACTCAGGCCGTAAAATTTTGGTGGCTACCGGCTCTGAGCCTGCGCCCCTGCCGATTCCCGGCATCGACCTGCCCGGCGTGATTACCAGTACGGAACTGCTGGAGATGGAAGAGGCGCCGCCGCGACTGGTCATTATCGGCGCCGGCGTGGTGGGACTGGAATTGGCCTGTATTTTTAATGCCTTCGGCTCCCAGGTGACGGTTTTGGAAGCCGCCGACCATATGCTGGGGTCTTTGGACAGCGAACTGGTAAAGCGCATGCAGGTGTTCCTGAAAAGACAGGGGATCACCGTCCATACCGGCTGCTCGGTACAGGAAATCCAAGACCGGCAGGATCATCTGGCCGTTATGGCCCAGGACAAAAAAAATGCCCCATTATCCGCCGAAGCCGAGCTGGTGCTGGCCGCCGCGGGGAGAAAAGCCGTAACGGCAGGGCTTAACCTGGATCAACTGGGCATCGCCACCGAGGGCGGATTTATCAAAGTCGACGCCAACTTCGAGAGCAGCGTCAAGGGCATTTATGCCATCGGCGACGTTATCGGCGGGCCCATGCTGGCCCACGTGGCTTCAGAAGAAGGTATCGCCGCGGTGGAGAAAATGTGCGGCGTTCCCGGTGAAGTAGCGTATCACGCCGTACCCGCCTGTATCTTTACCTTCCCGGAAATCGCCACGGTGGGCCTGAGCGAGGATCAGGCCAAGGCCCGGGGGATCGCTTATAAAACCGGCAAGTTCCAATTTGCCGCCAACGGCAAGGCCATGACCATGGGCGAAACCGACGGCCTGGTCAAAGTCATCGCCGATGCGGATGATGTGATCATCGGAGTCCATATATTAGGCCCCCATGCCTCGGATTTG
>DATMYB010000514.1:0-4064 GCA_035561215.1 Syntrophomonas sp.
ATATATAGACTGCCAATGTATAAGGCTTAAAAGCCGTTGTGGAATCTCCGCCCAATTTAACTCTTTCCTTTCCGCATGAATTCTTGCTTTTATTTGTTCCAACTCGGATGGATTGCTTAATAAATATGAAATCATGGCTGGCAATTCTTCAGAGTCTCTGGCCACCTTGCCCAGGCCCCTGGATTCAATATAAGCAGTGTTCTGCATTTCCTGGCCCAATACCGGATGATAGATCAGCATAGGCAGTGATGAAGCGATACTCTCCATTATAGTCACGCCCCCCGCCCGGGTGACTATGAAGTCAGCCCGTTTCATCAGTTCGGCAATATCATAGCTGTAAGCATAATAGCGCAGACCCCCGGTGCGGTTCATTTCCTGCAAACGGTTCAAAAGTTGCCGGTTGCTGCCGCAGATAACCAGACTGTTAGTCTCCGGCAGACTGTCCAGCCAGTGATAGAAGGCGGCTTCTTTAGGCAAATGCCCGTGCCCGCCGCCCATGATCAGAATAAGCCGGGCGTCGGGCTGTAGTTGGTACGGACTGGAACTCCATTCTGCTTGGGCAGGGTGGAAAAATTCGCTGCGCAGCGGGATGCCGCAAGCAGCTATCAGGCTTTCCTTCACCCCCAGGCTTATCAAACTATCCTTGACGTTTTGGTTGGGCACCAAATAGAGATCGACTCCGGGAAAAATCCATTCCCGGCCGTCTACTATATCCGTAATGCAGGTGGCCAGGCTTAAGTAAGGCATATGGTGAAGTTTAAGAAAGGAGGCATAGGCCGCGCACAGCGGAAAGGTTGATATAATTACTTGAGGATTTATTCTATCAATAATCTTGCCGAGCTTAAACATTAACAGGTCTTTTAGCGGCCGGCGTTGGAAGATGTCTTTTCCCTCCTGTTTGTGCCGGTAGAAATAATTGTAGATAAAACCGGCCCTGCTGACCATGAGGCGATAGGAGGCATAAATGCCTGAACTGAACGACGGGAACAGGAGTTCCAACAGATCCAATATCTCAATATTCAGCCCGGGATGTTGCCTAAGCACCGATTCTTTAACCGCCAGGGCCGCTGCCGTATGCCCGCCGCCGAATCCGGCGCTCAAAATTAGTATGGTTATGCCTTTATCCCTGGTGCTGCTCATTTTGTATACTATACCGTTTAATCAGGTCCTGACAGAGTAAGATGGTACTATCCATGGAATAGGACTTGGCGAAATCTTTCATCCGATGGGAAATTTGCCTGAGCACTGCTGGATCGGAATGAACCCGTTCTACAAGTTGGGGGATATCCTTCAGCCGCTCAATTTTTATGACCAGGCCCTCTTCCTGTAAGATTCGGCAGTTCCCTTCTTCAACCCCGGGGATTAAAAAGGGGACGGCAATGGGAACGCCCTTATTAATAGCTTCGGTAGTGGTTATTCCCCCCGGTTTGGAGAATAGTATATCCGCCTGATCCATCAACTCGTCAATTCGGCTGCTAAATCCCAGGATTTCAAGCTCTATATGCCCTGGACACTTGGGCAGGTATTTCCTTTCCAATTCCCGTTTCAGCCGCAGATTCTTCCCACATACTACAACCAGATGCACCGGCAAGCTGGTTCTCATGAGTATGCCAAGCACCCTTTTTATAGTTTTGACTCCCAGACTGCCTCCCATCAGGAGTATATTAAACCTCGAATCAAGGCCGTATTTCTGGCTGGATTTTTGGAATGCTCTGCGCACCGGAATACCGTTAATATAGATCTTACTGCGGCTGATGCCCATCATGCGCAGAAGGTCTGAAGTCTCTGGCGAGCCGGCGATGTAGGCGTCAATCTGCTGGTTTACATATAAGCGGTGGACATCAAAATCGGTTATTACCGAAATGATAGGTTGGTCAAACCAACCGCGCAGCTTCAATTCCCCTAAAACGTTGATCAAAATGGGATGGGTTATTATGATCAGGTCAGCCTGCTCTTTCAAGAGCACCGCCTGCACCGGTTTGTGCAAAAGACGATAAATCAGCCTGACCAATCCTCGATTTACCATATCCTGATTCGAGGTGCGGTATATAAACCCGTTTAGAAATGAAGAAGAAGTGGCCATGCGATTGTAAGCATCACTCACCGATATTTTCAGCAGAGGATTCTCTTCACTGAAGATATCCGCAATCTTAACCCGGCATCCGGTTTCCTTAAGCTCTTGTTCCAGTACGTTAGCTACCTGATTGTGCCCATGGCCGGTTGAAGCTGTCATTATAAGCACTTTCTTCACAATTCATGCCCGCCTTTCCAGTCAAATGCATCCTGTTAAATAGTCAAGCCCCCGGATGTGAGCGCTGCTCTACCCGGACGACGGCAGTTTTGAAAGACGTTCCATTAATAAGCCATAAGCGGCTCAGCTATTCAAGTACTTTACCGGCTCACCCCTTATCCCGTTATTGGCTTTGAGTTAATTGTCCGTCACAAAGCTTAGGGGATTATTAGGGAAACGTGAAAATCGATGCCTGGTCATGTTAAAATTTATGTTGCCGATTTCAAGCTGCCTGGCCATCTGCATCCTTGCCGCCCGAATTATTTCTATTCCTGCAGGTAATTTAGCCATGGAAATCTCGGACTCGGTAAGAAATCTTTCCGCTCACGGTCATTGAGCTTTTTCGAGAATTTATGTCAATGGGTTTTGTAGCTGACTCCTTATTCGAATCAAATGGTATTATATTCAATCCTAGAATTAAAAAAATGACAAGCCTGTTTTAAATTAGACTAAAAGAAGTGCCGCCCAACTTGAAAAAGCGGAGCGGCCGAATAAAAGTATTTGAGCATGAATCATGTGGCAAATGCACAGGAAAGAGAGCTATTTTACATAAGGAGTCACTATCCATTTCAGGCAGTTGTCTTTCTTGTTGCCAAACACGTCATAGCCTTTGACGATATCGTTTAGAGGCGCCCGATGGGTCATCAAGAATTTGGTGTTTATTTTCCCACCCTGGATCAGCTTGATCAGTTCAGGCATATGGTTCATCGGGACAAAACCCATGCTTATGCTGATGTTCTTAAACCAAATATCTTGCATGGGCAGCGTAACAGGTTCACCATAAACTCCTATGGTGACAACATTTCCGCCCATTTTAACCGCCTGGCACGCTTGCACCAGAGTCGGCTCAAGGCCGATACACTCAAGAACCACATCGGGACCAAGTCCGCCGGTTATTTCACGGCACTTTTCGGTAACATCGACTTCGTTAGGGTTAAGCGCAAGATCAACAATACCTTCCTTTATACACACATCTAGTCTGGATTGCACACCGTCGGAAATAATGATTTTGGCCGGGCCCCATAACTTTGCGGTTAATGCAGCACACATTCCAACCGGACCGGCACCTATGATAAGTACGGTGTCACCAGGCTGAATATTGCCCTTTTCTGCGGCAAAATAGCCGGTTGAAAGGATATCTCCGACAAAAAGCATATCTTCTTCAGTAAAACCATCCGGTATTTTGTACATGGTATTGGCGGCATGCGGTATACGAATGTACTCCGCCTGGCAACCATCGAGCTTCAACTCACTCATATTGGTTCCGAAACAGGTGCAATCGGGATCAAGACATTGGAAATGCAGCCCCCGTTGGCAGTAATAACATTCTCCGCAAAAGGGAAGGCATGAGACCGCTACTTTATCTCCAACATTAAATTTCGCGACTGCAGAACCAAGTTCCACGATTTCCCCGCAGAACTCGTGTCCAATAATCTGCGGAGGCACAACATAGGTATGGCCGCCCACAATATGAATGTCGCTGGCACATATAGTAGATAATGTAACCTTTACGATGGCATCAGTTGGCTTATTAATCAATGGTACCGGGGTATCAACAATGGCGATTCCCTTATCTTCTTTCCACAATAATGCCTTCATGGTTTTTTGTTCCAAATTCAATTCCTCCTTTTCTATCCTTTTTTTATACAAAAGAAGCCGGATAACAAACCCTTCTACCTTTTAAAACCATAAGACCAACGCCTTAAAGTGCATAAAATTAGTTAAAAGCGTTGGTCTTTCTGAAGCTACCTCAGGTTTCTTCACGAACTACCTT
>DATMYB010000515.1:0-4336 GCA_035561215.1 Syntrophomonas sp.
GTTGAGATTATGAGCGTTCAAAGCGGTAAAAAAAGAGCAGCATGGGAAAAGGTATCTGTGCGGGCCTGATTGGCGCTGGCCCTGGAGGGTTTGCTGAATAATTGAATTTACAGGAGAACAAAGATATGAACTTTTGGGATAGAATTTTCAAAAAGAAAACTAATGGTAGCTGCGCCATTGGTATCATCGGAGCTGCGGATGGGCCGACCGGTATTTTCGTGGCTTCTGTCCCCAAAAAAACGAGACAGGAGAATGAAGCGTTTCTTGCCGATGCCGCAGAGAGAATAAAGCCCTGCCGCAGGACCATGGAGCAGTTGGAGGAACATTTGCTTGAGCATTATCAGGCGGTTCCCTGTGATTTGTCGGAAGGTTCCTTAAGATCAATAAAGGCCAATGTCATATTAAACAGCTTTCCGGAGGTCATCAATAAACCTTCTCCCCTTAGCGATAATCCCACGCGGGCGGAGCTGCAGGAATATTGCAGGCAGGACACCTCCTTCCTGCAGGCGCTGAATTATCCTGCTGAAAAATTAGGACTGGATTTCCGCACTTATCTTTTGCCGAATGAAAAGCCTGATATTCCAAAACCAGGGAGAAGATGGTTCCAGAGGCGCAATGAGGCAAGCCTTTCCGATAAGCAAGCGGACGCAATACTAAAAATGGAAATGACCACGCAGTATCTGTGCGGTCAGAATGTCAGCGAAGTCCTCATGGACGAGTTGCTGCTGTGGCAGGGCGTCTCAGAGCAGGATATCAGGGAAAGGACGCCGCGGTTTATTGCCTATGCGTATGCAATGAAAAACAAGGGGCGGCTGTAAACCGCTTACTGCTGATATCAGGTAAGGGGGCATCTATGAAGCTAACAACTTCAATCAGTACTGAAAAAATATAACTGCTATGAGGGTATCCTGTTTCAACTGACCTCCCCACATGCCCTGTACCAGAAGCTGGCTCCCGGCAGTCCATACCGGTCGGACGACCCGGAAGCCGTAGCAGCTCCCGGCTATGTGGAGCAGTGTGTGCAGATCGCTGTGCAGCTCTATGAAAGCCTTGCTTTCGGGAAGCAGCTGCTTGTCGTTGATACGGAATCAGCATGTATTTTTCATCTGTACGATGACCGGGGAATCGCGATTTACGCACCGGAGGAAGCCTTATTGTCACATATCGGCACTGAACATGACGATGTGCCTGAGGAGTGCTAATCATAACTTTTGGGAGGTTTATCCATGAATTTTGAACTTTTGCAAAGCGCTATTCCCGTGTTTGACGAGCTGCGGGTCCTTAATAAAAGCTTTACATCAGAGGATGCTACAATCCAGCTTGTCGGTTTGATACGCCAGGGAAAGTCGCTTAAATTGTATGCCTTACAGCTTGATGAACAGGTTTATGAGGCAGAGCTTCTGGAGGAGGAACAGGAATTTTCCCGACCTCCCCGCAGGAGACCTGTTACAAATCGTCAGCAAATCTGTGATGTAGGCAAAATTGAATACCGGATACCGCTGACATACGTGAATTCTATTTTCGTCGAAGGGCAAGAATTTCAAGTCTCTTGTACTGTAGCTTCCCGCCTTGGCGATGACGATCTCAACTGTATTCTTTTGCTTGCGGAATTTATGAAAAATGGCTTTAAACCGTGCGACAGTATTGAGACAAGAGATTTCTCCCATATTCTTTTCAGCACCATCGAATTGGAAGGAGAATACGACCACATCCCGCCTGGAAAACAGAGCGGCGACATTGTGCTATGCTTTGGAAACAACGATATACGGCAATACCCGGTTCAAAAGAGGCTGCAGCTTCATATAGGACGAAACTATCCCCGGGCTTTTCAATTTAAGGATAAGCGGATGGAAGAAATCCACCGCTTCTACATTCAGCGGGTCTATCTGATGGATATATGGGCGGAAACGGAGAAAAGCCTTTCGGACCCCCGCCATCTCGAGAGTATAAGCGAGGCGGATTTACTTGAAATGAAGAGAGCTTGCTTCGAGCACCTTGAACGGTTGTGTCCGAGAGGGATGTATCTTCCCGTCATTGAATATGAAGCTGAAGAAGCTATCTCTTTTGAGTTCCATACCGTTGAATATCTCAATGCACGTTATGAAGCTTCGCGGGAAAACAGAGCCTCCTCAATACTCATTATGGCCAGACCGGAGGAACCTATGGGACGGCATGGAATGAAGCTGAAGGCGGCCGTGATTCAAAGACCCGTTTCCGGGGAAACAGAGAGCTTATATGTTGAACTCTTCCGGTATAGCCGGATTGTAAAGCATGAGGATATGGTATTATGACAAACAGGAATTTCAAATAGTGAGGGAGGGATGCTTGTGCGAATAATTAATTGGTTATTAGAGGGGGATACCGTTATTCAGCACTTGACGAATAAATATTTGCTGGATCGTTCCTTTGATCACAACAATGGAGGCTACATCGCTAAATATTTGGATTTGTATGATGTTGCCGGGCAAGAGTGGGGCGGCGGCATTTATTCCCCTAAATGGATATCAAGCACCTACACATTGTTGGAGCTGAAGTATATGGAGGTTCATTATGATCATCCATACTATCAGGATGCCACGAAAAAAGTGCTGAATGGTCTTTGGGATAACCACGGCAAAATTTCCAGAACCAGATATCAGGATATGTGTATGTCCGCAATGCTGTTGAGTCTTGTTTGCTATGGAAAAATTAATGACCCCAGGACAAAGGAGATTATTGATTATATTTTGGCTCATCAAATGGACGATGGCGGCTGGAATTGCGCTTGGGATTCGGTTCATAATCGTTCTGCCGTTGGTTCGGTACATACAACTATTTCTGTATTGGAAGCGTTTTCTGATTATGAAAAATACGGGTATTCTTACCGCTTGGCTGAAATAAAACAGCAAGCGGCTTCGGGACAGGAATATCTGTTGAGCCGAAAGCTATTCAAATCGTTGAAAACTGGTGAGGCCATCCATCCGGATATGACCAGCTTTCATTATCCCTGCCGTTGGAAATATGACTGTTTTCGGGCGTTAGAGTATTTTGTACAAATTGGATATCCATATGACAATCGAATGCAGAATGCATTGAACTTGGTGAAAGCTGCTTTGGAAAAGGGTTACATCAACAGGGGGAAGAGTTATTCAGGCAAAATTCATTTTCCTCTTGAATCAGGCACAAAAGGAAGGTTTAACACATACAGAGGCTTGCTCATCTTAAAGCATTATGATAATGACGCTTATCAAGAGGTTATTCAGGCAGATTTTATATACCAATAGACTGAGTTAAATTCCGGTTTATCTTTGCCAAATGCTAAAACGCCTTGAATTGCTGGTACTTCCAGTGTTTTTGAGTGTTGGACTTGTGCCTTTTCCCTCGTTTTTTCCCTTTTTCGGGGCTGCGCCTCCAGCGAGAAGATTGCTGGTAAAGGTATGCCGTAACAGATGAAAATGGAAATCTTCAAAACCAGCTATCTTTTTCTTTGCGGCTCTGCACATCAATCCTACCGTGTTCGGGACTTCAATGGCTCCATCGGGACGGAGGCATACAAAAGATATTTCGGTGTAGCTTTCCGGTGTTTCCGCAGAACGTGGCAAGGTATAAATTTCATAGTAGGTACGGTCTTTTTCCTTTCCGCCCTATCTATGCCATCTTTTTAGTTGATGGTTTATAAATTAAAACGAGTGCAATTACAGCGGTCAAGCATTCAGAGACCGGCATAGCAATACAGACGCCGGACAATTTCAAAGCAAGGGGCAACGCATATAAGAAAATCGTGCTTAGAACAAACCCACGCAAAATTGCAATTACCGCTGACAAATGCCCGTGCATAGTGGATTGCAGAAAGTAAGTTGCCAATACATTGATACCCAAAAACAGAAACACAATGAAGTAGCCACGAATAATTATAGGCGCGACCCCCAGCACTTCCGGCGTCGCATCAGTAAACAAGCGGACAATTTGTCCGGGGAACGCTTGCCCCACAATAGTGAAAATAACGCCCATGATTATGGATGTTATCATTGCCATTCTGAGGACAGCTTGTGTGCGGTCCATCTTTTTCGCTCCATAGTTTGCAGAAGCGAGGGGTTGCACCGCCTGCCCAACACCGCAGAACAATGCCTGAAACAGTGAGGATATGGTTCCTACAATTCCATAAACAGATAAGGCAGCCGTGCCACCGTAATACATGATTTGATTGTTCAGGATAATTGCCAGCATCACGGTGCTTAAATCCAAAAGGCTTGAGCCAAAGCCGATTGACAGAATTTTATGAATTGCTCGAAGTGGGCGAAATGGCTTTACCAGTTTCAGCGTACACTTTTTGCTCAAAAAATGGGAACACATGATA
>DATMYB010000516.1:0-2848 GCA_035561215.1 Syntrophomonas sp.
TAAGAATACCTCCTTTAATAAACTTTAATTTTCTTTCTATTGCTCTCAAAATCCTATTATTCTATTGAGGAAGGGCGCTCCCTTTTTATGTTACTTTCCCAAGGGGGACATTTTGCGCAAGGTAGCAATAATACCCGGCAGAACTTCCAATACTTTATCAACGTCTTCATCGGTATTATCTTTTCCTAAAGTCAACCGTAGAGAACCGTGGGCAATTTCGTGGGGCAGACCCAGAGCCAGCAATACATGCGAAGGATCAAGTGAACCCGAAGTACAAGCTGAGCCGCTGGAGCCCATAATCCCGAAACTATCCAGCATAAGCAGAATCGATTCGCCCTCGACATAGCGCAGGCATACGCTGACGCTGCCGGGCAGTCGTTGTTCCGGATGACCGGTTAAACGAGTATCGGGAATGGTTGTCAGTATTCCCTCCCGCAGGCGACGGGCTAGCCGGTCCAGTTTCACGGCCCATTCCTCCATGTGCTGCTGGGCCAGTTCACAGGCTTTGCCAAAACCCACGATGCCAGGTACGTTTTCCGTTCCGGCCCGCATTTTTCTTTCCTGGCTGCCGCCGTGGAGCAGGCTGGGGATACGGATTCCTTTTTTTACATACAGGCAGCCGATGCCTTTGGGTCCGTATATTTTATGACTGGATGCGGACAGCATATCGATGCCCATGTCTTTTACATCGATTGGTATTTTACCAAAACTCTGTACCGCATCAGTGTGAAAAACTGCTCCCGCCCCGTGGCTGAGAGCGGCTAATTCTTTAATATCCTGAATGGTTCCTATTTCGTTGTTGGCGTGCATAATGGAAACCAATCTGGTGTCTGCCCGCAGAGCTTCCTGCAGGACATTAGGTTCCACTATGCCTTCCGGGGTTACTGGCAGTACCGTCAGGTCAAAATCCTGTTTAGCCAGATACTCGCAGGTCTCCAGCACGGCATGATGTTCGACCGCTGAGGTTATCAGATGTTTACCTTTTTTGAGATTGGCGTTCATATAGCCAATAATGGCTTGGTTGTCGGATTCCGTTCCGCCGCTGGTAAAAATGATTTCCTGGGGCGAAGCATTGATAAGTTCAGCCACCTGGGCCCGGGCTTTATCCACCGCCCGGCGGGCCTCCTGGCCGTACAAGTGTACGCTGGATGCATTACCAAATTTATCGGTAAAGTAGGGTTTCATCTCGTCAAAAACCTCCGGATCAACCGGAGTGGTTGCGCTGTGATCCATATAGATGGGTCTCACCACAATAAACACCTCCTTAAATAAATCATGATTTTATATTTAATCCAAGTAATTCATTGTATTTTCGGAGAAGTTTCGTCCCTAAAAATAGGATCTCCTAAAATCACAGTTCTATTTTGATCGCTGCTGGCCCCGGCATTTTCCGGGATTCATTGACCAAGTCTTCCAGAGTGTAAGAGTCCAGGATTTCTGCCACCGAGTCGCGGACTCTGGCCCATATCCCACGGGTTACGCAATAATCGGCTCGCTCGCAATCATCGGGGTTTACTTCATTTACGCAATCCACCGGCGCCAATGGGCCTTCCAGGACTCTGATAATATCGCCTACGGAAATATTTTTAGGAGAACGTCCCAGTACATAGCCGCCTTGAGAACCACGGATACTTTTGACCAGTCCGGCTTGCTTTAAAGGAATCAGCAGTTGCTCCAGGTAACGTTCTGATATATCCTGCCGCTGGGCGATCGTATGACTGGTGATGGGGCCGTCTTCCCCATTCTGGGCCATATCCAGCATGGCTCTTAAACCATATCTTCCCTTGGTGGATAGTTTCATCAAATTCATCTCCTTGATAAAGGTCTGCCGATCTTCAAACTTACAGGCAACGTCTTGTATCCATATATAAATTACTAAGAAGCGTATGCAATCATCTTTTCCAATGCCCGGGCTGCGGGGATGCGGATATTTTCCGGAACCGTAATCACCTTTCCCATATTTTCAAGGGAGTACAGTATTTTATTTAAAGTTATGCTTTTCATATTAGGACATATCATTTCATCGGATGCTATGATCAACTCTTTGTCCGGGTAAGCCTTCTGAATCGGGTGGGTAATTCCGCATTCAGTGGCGATGATATAACTTTCACTGTCGGATTGGCTGACGTACCTGATAATTCCGGCGGTACTGCCCACATAATCAGCCAGTTTTATTACTTCGGGTTTACATTCGGGATGAACCAGCACTTTGGCCTCGGGATACTGTGCTTTAAGCTTCAATATGTCCGCTTTGGTCAAAGCGTTATGAATGGGGCAATAGGAATCGTAAAAATTTACGATCCGTCCCATTTTATTGGAAACATTGATGGCCAAATTCTGATCCGGGATAAAATATATTCGAGCGTTTTCCGGCAGTTTGGCCAATATGTCGGCGGCGTTGGAAGAAGTACAGCAAACATCGGTCACGGCCTTGATAGCAGCCGGCGTGTTGACGTAACTGACCACGATACCGTCCGGATACTTTTGCTTAAACTCCACCACCTTATCCACGGTGATACTGTTAGCCATCGGACAAGTTGCCCGAGGTTCGGGGGACAGCACCGTTTTTTCCGGACAGAGAATGGCGGCCGATTCCGCCATAAAATCAACCCCCGCCACCAATATAGTCTCCAGCGGTGAATTGCGGGCGGCGATGGCCATAGCATATGAATCCCCTACGAAATCGGCAATGTCCTGGATCTCCGGGCGCTGATAATAGTGGGCGATAATATAGACCGACTTGCTTGCTTTAAGTTTTAATATTTTGTTCATAAGCGATTTGTCCTGGTCTAACATTTCGTTATCTCTCCTTTTGGCTGTGTCACGTTTTTTTCACCGGGTTTTCAGC
>DATMYB010000517.1:0-4527 GCA_035561215.1 Syntrophomonas sp.
GTGTCAATATGAGGTCATGCTTTTTTATAAAAAAGAGACCCGCAAATTTGCGGATGCCTACAAATACTGTTTTGGATACCGATGCGGTTTTTCTCATTCGCCTATGCCAAAAAAGGGCGCTTACTTCATTGGCTTTCCATCAGCCATAAAAATCAGCGCCCTTTAGCAGTTTCAGTTTATTCAATTGATTCGATTTTGGGCAGCGCCCTTTTTGATTTTACTGCCCCCTGAAAAAGGGCGCCACTCCTGAACGCTGTGCTTGCAGGTTTGAGTCCTGTCAGAGTGAAGCTATTACCCCAATAAATCTACGAAAAAAGGGCTTCCACTTTTCATAGTGGAAGCCCCGAAAAGGCTTGGATTTACTGACTTTTTAAGCAATAAATCTTTTTTACCTTTTGTTTTTGGTGGAGGCGGGGGGAGTCGAACCCCCGTCCGAAAGTAAGACCAGTCCAGTCTCTCCGAGCGCAGTTCGCGTTTTGGATTTCGCCAACCGGACGCCCGCGAACAGGCTTCCTTCAGCTATCCCCGATTGGTTTCCCCATCAGCCCCTCGAGAAAGAAGGCTCATGGGTACCCTAACTAAGTGACGCCCTGCACCAAGCCGTTAGGAAACCTGGCCGGACGAGCGGCTTAAGCCGCTAATGCAAAATTATCTTCTGCAGTTAATTTGAATGTTTCACCTTTTTAACGAGCTGGCGACAACTCGGCTCGCTGCTCGACCCATCCTATCCCCCGTCGAAACCTTTACGCCCCCAAAAATTAATTAACTGTCCTATTATCATAATACCATGCTTTGATTTTGTCAGCAGGTATTATCAGGCTGATTTTAATATGATTGGCTGCGGCTCTTGATGGCTCTTTCGATATCGCGTTTGGCGTCGCGGTTGGCGATGTCCTCGCGCTTGTCGTAGTTCTTTTTACCCACAGCTACAGCCAGATCCATTTTGGCCAGGCCGTTTTTGAAATAAATCCGCAACGGCACCAAAGTATAGCCGGACTCCTTCTGCACCCCCAGCAGCTTGTTGATCTCCGCTCGATGCAACAGCAACTTTTTGGGCCGCAAGGGCTCATGGTTGAACTGATTGCCTTTTTCGTAAGGGCTAATATGGAAATTGTTCACCCACACTTCGCCGCCTTTTACGACCGCATAGGCGTCCTTGAGATTGGCCTTGCCGGCCCGCAGGGACTTGACCTCGGTTCCCACCAGCACCATGCCCGCCTCATAAACGTCTTTTATATGATAGTCATGCCGCGCTTTGCGGTTGTCCACCACCGGCTTGATGCCTGCTTTTTTCCCCATCGGTCTCACCTCGCTTTATGGCAATCGTAAAAGAAACCCTCGCCTCGGGCTAGAAAAATAACGCCAAAGCCAGGGTACATCTTCTTATGCCTAGTCATTATAATCCAGAACCGTCCCCCTTGTCAATCAAGGCCGCTTTTCCTGCCCTCATCACTTCCCATGGCTGACTTTCCTAATTTACAGAGCTCTGAGCCCACCGGCCATCAGACCAACTCGAAATCGATTTTGGCGAAATCCACGTCCACGCTAACCAATTGCACCCTTACCTGATCGCCGATAGCAAATACTTTGCCGTTATGGGTTCCGGTCAAGGTATAGGAACGGTCGTTAAAGAAATAGTAATCGTCGGCAATGGTGGAGATATGCACCAGCCCTTCGACCGTATTGGGCAGCTCCACGAAAAAACCGAAGGACTGCACCGAAGAAATGCGGGCTTCGAATTCTTCGCCGATAAACTGCTGCATATACTGGGCTTTTTTCAGATCTTTTAAATCTCGTTCTGCTTCTTCCGCTTTGTTTTCCTGCAGCGAAGCTTGTTCCCCATATTTACCCATGCGGCTTTCCAGTTGCGCTCGCTTTTTCCGGTTCATTTTGCCTTCCAGTACCAGGGATAAAACCCGGTGTACGATCAGATCGGGATAGCGGCGAATGGGACTGGTAAAGTGGCAGTAATATTTGGAGGCCAGTCCGAAATGGCCAAGCTCCTGGGGCACATAACGGGCATGTTTCATGGACCGCAGCACCAGCAGGGAGATCACATTTTCCTGGGGCGATCCTTTAATATCGTTCAATATCTTCTGGAAAACGAAAGGTTCGGCTTTGTTCTCCTGAATGGTATAGCCGAAGACGGCCAAGACTTTGTTGAGTTTCTGCAGGGACTCTCCCTCCGGTTTTTCATGGACCCGGTACAGCAGCGGCATCTCCTGCCAGAACATATACTCGGCCACGGTCTCGTTGGCCTTGATCATAAAATCCTCAATCAGCATCTCGCCAACGCCGCGCACAAAGGGCTTGATTTCGATGGGGAAGCTGTTCTCGTCCACAATAATTTTACTTTCGGGGAAATCAAAGTCCAGAGCTCCCCGGCTATCGCGCTCCCGGCGGATAATATCGGCCAGCTCTTTCATCAGCCGAAAATCATCCACTAAGTCACGATAACGGGTTTTGGTCTCCGGATCATCGTCGGTGATGATCCGGTTTACCGCCGTATAAGTCATACGTTCATTTACATGAATGACGGATTTAAAGATATCATGCCGCATCACTTTGCCTTTGTTATCTATATCCATCATGCAGGTGATGGCCAGCCGATCCTGGCCGGCGGTCAAGCTGCAGATACCGTTGGATAGCTCGGCCGGCAGCATCGGCAAGACTTTGTCGATCAAATAGACGGAAGTACCACGGGCAAAGGCCTCTTTGTCCAGCTTACTGTCCTCGTGGACGTAATGGGAAACATCCGCAATATGCACACCTAAACGATAACCGTCGTCAATCCTTTCAACCGAAACCGCATCGTCCAGGTCCTTGGCATCCTCACCGTCGATGGTAACCATGCGCAAACTGCGCAAGTCGCGCCGCTTGGCGATTTCCTCCGGGCTGGCCGGCTGGGCCACGGCCCGTGCTTCTTCCACCACCGCCCCGGGGAAATGCTCCCGCAGCCCGTGTTTTTTGATCACGATCTGTATGTCCACCCCCGGCTGTCCGCGCCGTCCAAAGACCTCGGTCACGACTCCTTCCGGGTATTTGTTTTTATCCGGCCAACTGTTGATTTTGACCAGTACCTTGTCGCCGTTTTTGAGCTTTAATTTGCTGCTGGGTCTGACATTGACGGGGTAAATCTGGCGGGGATCATCAGGGATAACCTGCATGGCGTGCTTGCCTCTTTCAAAGGTCCCCACCAATTCCTGATTGGCTCTGGTAATAGCTCTGATTACTTCCCCTTCCGGCCGCTGCTCATCGTTCACCCGCTCATGTATGCGCACCAGCACGCGATCCTGATGCATGGCGCCGTTTAAGTTGCGTCCGTATACGAATATCTCCGGCAAGTCGGCCTGATCCGGCACCAAAATCCCGTAACCCCGCTGGCTGAGTTTAATAACGCCCCGGCAGATGTTCATCATTTCCGGAAGACCGTACTTGTCCCGCCGGGTGCGAACGATCTCTCCCTCTTTCTCCAGCTTGCCCATGACCTCGCTGAAACGGGCTTCTTCCTCTGCCGTCAGTTGCAGCGCCTCGCGCAAGTCGTTGTATGACAGCGGCCGGTAGCTCTCCCGGCGCATATAATCTAAAATTGTTTCCGTGTTAAGCATTCGTTCCACCTTTTTTAAATTCAGCCGACACCGGCCCCTGCGTTCTGCTCTTAAGAAAATCGGCTCTATTGTTTCAGTGCATTGAGACCGCGTCGACTACTATATTAAATGTTGCCTTCCTGGCCGGTTTTTAAACTCTAAAGTCCCAATTGGGGCGCGATTTTTTGCATGCTCTGCAAAGCGATCTCCAGGTATTGATCCAGCTCCAGTCCCAATTCGGAGCAGCTTTTCATCTGCTCCCGGCTGGCGCCGCGGGCAAATGCCGTTTCCTTAAAACGTTTTTTCAATGATTTCAACTGCACCTCGGCCAGACTTTTATCAGGTCTGACCAGCGCCGCCGCGGTTATGAACCCGCTTACCGGATCGGCCGCCCACAGCGTCTTGTCCAGCATTGATGTTCTTTCCAGGCCGTGAACTTCGTTATGGGCTTTTACCGCATAAACAATGTCCGGTTCGATGCCACATGAGGTCAGTATTTTCGCCCCTAAAAGGGCATGGCGTTGGGGATCGTCGGCAGTAACATCGTAGTCGATATCATGCAGGAGTCCGGTCAGGCCATACTTTTCCACATCTTCATGCAAATATTCGGCTAGGCCTCTCATAATAGCCTCTACCGCCAGGCAATGGTTAATCAGATGTTCGGATTTCACATGCTGCCGGAGCAGTTCCAATCCCTCTTCCCGATTCATTTCAATTCCTCCAATAAATAAAATAATAAGACTTCTATTACGATTGCTATTAGTCTGCGCCGACTAAAGATTTAAGTTTCCTGGCAAGACACCAATTACCGTTCAGTTACCTTGCGTTTTCATAAAATCAGCCATCTCTCTCGCTATCATATCGGCCTGATCCCCCATGGTAGCAACATGGCGCGATTGGGTAAGCATTATTAATTTGGCCCCCGCCCCGGCGGTCTTTT
>DATMYB010000518.1:0-4075 GCA_035561215.1 Syntrophomonas sp.
TCTGTATATACTGAAAATGTAAAGCAAACTTTCCGTGAGAGGAGTGATCGCTTGAAAAACCGCCTGGAGGAAATCAGAAAAGAAAAAGGTATTAAGCAAGAAGCGCTGGCGGCGGCGCTGGAGGTGTCAAGACAGACGATAGGCTCTTTGGAAAATGGCCGATATAACCCGTCTATTCTATTGGCTTTCAGGATTGCCCGGTATTTCGGGATGAGCATCGAAGAGATTTTTATCTATGAGGAGGATATCAACGATGAAAAAGAATAAAAACAGAACGTATGTCTTGCTTTCGGCTATTGGGTTCATTCTTTTTGCGGCAGGTCTCGTACTAATTAAATTTTCACAGAATGCGGAGGGTATCCTACGCACTTTGCCCTATATCTTCGTCGGAATTGGCGCCGGCATTTTCGGGCACAACTTCGGTGAACTTATGAAAAATCTTGCAGTGAGAAAAGATCCGGAGGCTGCAAAGCAGATAGAAATCGAGGCGAAGGATGAGCGCAATATAGCCATCGGTAATAAAGCAAAAGCGAAAGCCTACGATTTAATGCTGATGGTTTTTGGTGCTCTAATGCTTGCTTTTGCCCTCATGCAGGTGGAGATATATGTGATATTGACATTTGTGACCGCCTATCTTTTGGTGGTTTCTGTTTTCGTTTACTATTTATGGAAATATCAAAAGGAGATGTAGACCTTATCTGCCTAAAACAAAAATCTTTCTCAAGCCGATAGCCATAAGGTTTTCGGCTTTGCTTATATAGAAGCATCAGAGGCTCCCCAAAATAAAAATGAACTTTTTGATACGCTGAATTGTATATGTATAGGAAAGGAGGCGCAAGGATTGATTGATCAGTATATAAACCAATACGGCAAGCGATTGTACGGACTCTGCTTAACCCTTTGCGCCAATTCCACCGAAGCGGACGATCTGTATCAGGACACTTGGATGAAGGTAGTTAAAAACATTTCACAATATGATATCACAAGGGAATTTGAGCCCTGGATGACACAAATTTGCGTAAATACTTACCGCAATACACTGAGACGAATCGTCAGAAGCCCAGTTTTCAACGGATTTTCCAGCAACGAGGAAAAAGAAACCGCCATTGGATCCGTTTCATCCGCACAACCCGAAGATTACAGCGCATTGCATGAAGCGATTGACGGATTGCCGGAGAAACTCAGAGTAACGATCATCCTGTTTTATTTCCGGGATATGGACCTCAAATCGACGGCACAAGTACTGGGCATCCCCATTGGGACAGTAAAATCGCGGCTGAGTAAATCGAAAAAACTGCTGAAGGAGGCGTTAAAGTTTGAAACAGATCTATCGTTTTAATGGCATACAACCGCCGGCTGTAAGCGAGAAAACGCTTCAAGCTGAAATAGAACGGCGTAAAGAACAAAGGCAAATAGTACTTTTGGTTATGGCCGGCATTCTTGCCGGATTGTGCTTACTGATCACAGCGATCGTTTTACAGCCCATCAATATTATACTTTCTATGATTTGCATCGCTTATGCCTGTGTTTCCATGAGCGGCGGCGGAGTGATTGCAATTGTTTTTGCTCATAAAAGGAGGAATTTTACATGGTAGGGACATCCATAGCGCTCTTCATCTATCTCACTATCCTTGTCGGCATCCCGGTGCTGCTCGGCGTCTATGTGTACCATGACGCGGTTGAGCGCGGCATGAACGCAGCTCTTTGGACCCTGATTGCGATAGTGGCTCCCGTTTTTGTCGGTTTTATCATCTACCTGTTAGTGCGCGGCAATTATTCGGATTTAAAATGCCCCAACTGTACGGCGGCAGTTACAGAGCAGTACGCTGTCTGCCCCAAATGCGGAACAAAACTGAAAGCCTCCTGTCCGAACTGCAGATTCCCAACAGAGCCAGGCTGGACGGTTTGCCCCAAGTGTGCCTCTCCTTTACCGGACTCTAACAATGGCTTTACTCCACCGACAAGAAAAAAGGATACAGCCTTGGGAAAAATACTTCTGATTGTCGTTCTGGTTCCCATTTTGCTGTTGGTGTTGCTGGGAATGTTCAGCTTCAGCAGCTTTACAACCGCCTCGGCCATGAATGAGGCGCAGGTGAACATAGAGCAATTTGAAGGGCGCCCGGAAATTGCCGCCTGGATCAAGGCGTGTGACGAGGATCCGTCTAAAACGTACGCGCTCCGCTATCAGACTGAAAACGGCGAACAAAAGGAGTCGTATTATTTAATCTATCGCCCATTGGCCGATAGCGTCAGAACCAGCATTCAATCCGGATTGTTCAGTACAAATGTCGAGGTAAATTATCATGATAGTCCTGATCCGGCCGGCACAGGAAATCAGTTGACCTGTATTACCAACTATTCAAACAGGTTCGCAGGACTGAAGGTGTTTTTAGACGGTAAAAAGATAGACTGTGAAATCACCGAGGTGGATTATAATCCGGTCCTGTTGAGATAATTGAGAAAAGGGACCCGGTAAACGGAACGGCTCTTATGGAACAATTGTGAGGATGAATCGTCAAAGATAGAAGAACACTTAATTTCTAAGGAGGTTTTACATGAAAAAAATATTACTCGCGGTGTTCATCCTCACGCTCATACTGACGGCAGTTCCATTGACGGCTTTCGCACAGTCGGATACCGGAAGCGTTTACAGCGATATCTCCGGCAAGTGGTTTGCCGATGCGGCCGCGAAACACGGATATACCGAGATTTTTTCGGACGGAAGCGGGAAGTTCAGCCCCGACAGGGAAATTACCCGCATCGAATTCGTAAGGCTCCTGCACAAGGCGCTCGGTATCAGCATCAATTACTTCGCGGCCCCCGACGTTAAGGATTATTTTGACGACATGGACAACACAGGCGCCGGAGCCAATGAACTGATTGACCTGGCCACGACCGGAATCGTTGAAAGCGGCGGCAGCTTTGATCCTGATAAGTCCCTTGACCGTGATCTGATGATTCACTGGATCATGAACGCGCTCAAATATAAAACGGACGGCAATTATCCCATACCGATGGTAAAGCCTGTGCCATTTAACGACGACGGGGAGATTACGGACGCTTACAGAGGCGAGATTTACTCTTCTGTTGTTTTGAAGCTCGTCAACGGCAGGGGCGATAATATGCTGTATCCAAAGAATGGCGCGACGCGCGCTGAAGCCGTCACAATCGTTTCCCGTTTGATGACGCTTTTAGACAGCTATCAGTCTGCCGTAGATGTAACCGCCTCGGCACAGCTTGCAGGCGACGGCTCTCTTACGATGTCGCTCACCATACGGAATAATACTGACAAAGCGGTTGCCATCAGCCACACGAGCGGGCAGAAATATGACTTCAAGCTTTTTGACGCCAAGAGCGACAATCTGTACACATGGTCCGCCGACAAGATGTTCGCCGCGTTTATCAACGAGACCGTAATCGGGCCCGGCGAAGAGATCGTCTTCTCCGACACGCTTGACAGCGAGGCTTACGGCGCGATGAAACAGGCCGTATCGATGAAAGCCTATATTGTCGGCACATCGGATGATTTCACGATCGACATAAACGGATACGCGGCTGAAATCGTGAATTAGGAAAGTCAGGTCGCACGCAATCGTGGTGCAATAAGGACAAGTGTGTTACAATATCCATAAATAATCTGATATCAGGAAAGTGAGGGAAAAACGATGGCCACAATTGATGACTATATTGCGCAAATGCCGGAAGAATATCGTGAAGCGCTGCAGCGGGTGCGTGAAACGATCCGCGCTGCCGCACCGGAAGCTGTAGAATGCATTAAATGGCAAATGCCTACCTTTTTCCAAAAGGAGAACCTGATTCACTTCGCTTACAACAAGAATCATCTCGGTATTTATCCCGGTGAAGGCGGCGTCAGAGCGTTTGCGGAACGGCTCTCCGCCGAAGGCTATAAGACCAGCAAAGGCGCCGTTCAGTTCCCGTGGAGCAAGCCGATACCGTATGAGTTGATTGCGGAGATTGCGCGCTATCGCGTGAAAGAGGCAACCGGGGGAAAGATGTACAGGGGCTGAACCGCAGGAACCATCATACCGATGGTTCTTTTTTATCCCATATATCT